>PXAT01000138.1 GCA_003565775.1 Ectothiorhodospiraceae bacterium
CATTTTCCCCGAATGCTGTGTTGCGCTGCTTGACCGCAGAATGACTGCGGCGCTGCGCAGCGCGCCTTGCCTCGGAAAAAATGCAATGCCAACGCGGACGTGCGAATAAATCAGCGTCTCCCTGGCAACTCTGGCACCGGATTGGAGCCCGGAGCAAGACTCAGGGAGCCTTTTCCTCAAGCGGCGGCAACTTGGGACGGGTAAAGACGCTCAACGCCGTCACGGTGACCAGAATCAGCGCCATGCCTATAACCTGCGGAACGGCCAGGTTCTGACTGAGGATCACAACACCGAACAGCGAGGCGGTGACCGGTTCAACCATCGCGACGATCGAGGCCACGGCCGGCGCGGTATGTTTCAGGCCGATGATGTAGAGCACGAACGACAGACCCGCGCCGAGTACACCCAGCGCCACGAACAGCGGCCAGTCCGGCGTGCTCAGAGCGGCGACGGCCTGGTCGGCATCGCCGGGCCAGATGAGGATGACGGCTAGCACGGCGAACGCGATGCACAGAATCGCCTGCGGGCTGCCGTGCGGCGCCGCATACTTGAAGCCGAAAATGAAGATCGCGTAGGACAATCCGGCAAGCAGCCCGGCGCCGACACCGATCGCCGTCAGCCCGCTGGCACCGACGTCATAAATCTGCGTCAGCAAGGCGATGCCGATCATCACCACCACGATCGCGGCCCACTTCATCGGGGTGGGGCTTTCCAGCTTGAGGGCGAACGAGAAGAGATAGACAAAGACCGGGGCGCAGTACATCAGCGTCGCGGCCACCGCCACACTGCCGTGCGAGATACTCAGAAAATAGAACGAGAAGTTACCCGCGACGCCGACACCGGCAATGATCGACCAGAACCAAAGGCGGGGACTCGACAGCCCACTGCTCTGGTAGCGCAGCCCCAGCCAGACAAGGACACACAGCAGGCCGATCGCACCCCGGTAGAACGAGACCACGAACGGATCCCAGCCGTCAGCCATGAGGATACCGCCGATGCCGCCGGACAGGCCCCAGAAAAGAGCCGCCAGCGCCACGAAAGCCGTGCTTGCGCCCACAGTTAGCCTTCCTGTTGTTGTTGGCCGACCAGAGAATCGATCAGCGTTACCTCAGATGGTTCCTGCAAGCAGTGTCGCACGCCGGGGCAAATCGCTCGCCATCACGCCCCGTCGAGACCGGTATCACCTTACCCGCAAACGACTTTTCGGCCGCGGATCGATCGCCCCGAACCGGACATGCTAATACCCCGTCACCGACATCACGGACCAAGGATCTTTCGTAAGCGCCAGCGGGACCGCACTGCGGCCTGTCGCCTGACGGCCCGGAGTTGCACGACGGCACCGACACCGGTGTGGCCCTCGCCCTCGAGAACCGGACGCTCACACTGCTGCAGAAAGTCGATATCCAGCCCTTCGAACTCCTCGCGCAACTGGCCGGGAGTCATCGTAAGGGCCGGGTCCGGCGGCCCTCCCGTTCCTCGCCCCACCTGCTCCGGCGCGTAGGCCTCGAGAATCACCACGCCACCGGGCTTCAGGGCCTCCACCACCCGGCGATGCATCAAGCGTCGCCCCTCCTGCGGCAGATGCGCAAAGATGGCAACGACCCCGTCCCAGCATTCGCGCCCCAGCCAGGTGTCCGCCAGGTCGCACCGGCGCAGATCCACTGCCACACCACGGGAACGAGCCAGATCTCCGGCCTTGCGCAGGCCCTCGGCAGACTGGTCCATGGCCGTCACCAGAAAGCCCGCCGAGGCGAGATGAACGGCATTGCGACCTTCGCCTTCGGCCAGACACAGGATCTGCCCCCCGGGCGGCAGAAAACCGATCTGCTCCAGCAGAAAGGCGTTGGGCTCGGTGCCGTAGAAGTAACGGTCACCCGCGTAGCGCTGATCCCAGGGTCCGCTCATTCCGAAGCCGCCCCATCCAGCGTATCCAGCGGGATTCTGAGATACCGCCGGCCGTTTTCCTCGGTTTCCGGCAGACGGCCCCCACGGATATTCACCTGCAGGGAGTGCAGGATCAATTTCGGCATCGGCAGTTCCGCATCCCGTGCCTGCCGCAAACGCACGAAGTCCTGCTCGGAAACCCCGGCGATATGGGGATTACGCGCGCGCTGTTCCGCGACCGTACTTTCCCACTCCGGCTCACGTCCATCCGGCATGTAGTCATGCCCGGTAAACAGGCGGGTCTCCGGTGGCAGGGTCAGAATCTCTTGCATGCTGTGCCAGAGATCGGTGGCATCACCGCCCGGGAAGTCGGCCCGTGCCGTGCCGAAATCCGGCTGAAACAGGGTGTCGTGAACGAACGCCGCATCACCGATGACATAAGTCACCGAGGCCAGGGTATGGCCCGGCGAGAACATCACCCGGGCCGGCAACGTGCCCACCTGAAAGGTATCACCGTCAGCGAACAGCTGATCCCACTGGGAGCCGTCCTCGGGAAACGTGGCGGGCAGGTTGTAGAGATCTTTCCACAAGCGTTGCACCCGGGTGACATGCTCACCGATGCCCGTGGGCGCCCCAGTCCGGGACTTCAGGTACTGTGCCGAGGAGAAATGGTCGGCATGCGGGTGCGTGTCCAGAATCCGGGTTACGCGCAAGCCCTGCCGCCGGATGTAGTCCAGCAGTGCATCCGCCGACCGGGTTGCCGTGGCGCCGGACTTTTCATCGAAATCCAGCACCGGGTCGATTATCACGCAATCACCGGAGGCCTGGTCACTGACCACGTACTGGACGCTGAATGTGCGTGGCTCGAAGAACCCCGCCACCACCGGCTGTCCCCGGGATATTCGCTCACTGATCATGCATTCCTCCTGCATTGCTTGCCAGGGAAACGCTGAAGTAGTCGCGCGCCAGCGTTGGAGTCCGCATTTTCCCCGACTGCTGCGTTGCGCCACCGGCCCGGTAGAACCACTACCGGACCGGCACCGAGCCTCGCCAGATGACCAAAACCGGTCACGGGCGCTGGCGCGCGACTACTTCAGCGTTTCCCTATGACTCCTGGGTCGGAAGATCGGGGCGGGAACCCTTTAATTCAAATTGGATCTATGGATATATATGAAAGTTATGACATTCCCTGCGGAGCCGGTCGCCCATGAATCTTCTTGATCAGGGCGTGACCCTGGGGTCGGTGGGCCTGCGCCTCGGGGTGTTGCTGTTTCTGCTGGCATTTCTCGCCAGCCTCGGACTGGCCTGGTGGCTGGACCGCCGCGCAGGCAGCGGGGCTGCCGACCGGATTTTCGGCCTGATGTTGGCCTGGGTCGTCGGTGCCCGCCTGCTGTTCGTTGTTCAGTATCACCAGGACGTGGAGACCATTCTTGATGTCATTGATATTCGCGACGGTGCCTATGCGCCACTGGGTGGTTTCCTCGGAGGCGGCATGTACCTGCTCTGGACGCTGATTCGCCGACCTGTCGGTCGTGGCATTCTGCTCAAGGCCACCGCCGGCGGTCTGCTGGCCTGGGGCGTGCTTTTCGTCGGTGCCGGCCAGGTCATGGGCGAGGTGGACCGGAACATTCCGGACATCACGGTACGGACCCTGGACGGCGAAGCGCTGTCGCTGGCGGAGACCGCCGACGACGGTCGCCCGCTGGTGGTGAACATCTGGGCAACCTGGTGTCCGCCCTGCCTGCGGGAAATGCCGATGCTGGAACGCGCCCAACAGGAGAATCCGGATGTCCGCTTCGTGTTTCTCAACTACCGCGAGGAGACGGAACTGATCAGCGGCTATCTGGCACGGCACGGGCTGGATCTGGATCAGGTGGTGATCGATACCGAGGGTGCCATCAGCGAAGCACTGGATTTCGTCGTTCTGCCGACGACGCTTTACTACAACGCTGACGGAATCCTGGTGGATGGCCATGCCGGCGAATTGCGTCGGGCCGGCCTCCAGCGCAGCCTGGAGCGATTGACCGTTCCCCGGTAACCATTCGACAGCGATGTGCGCTCGAGACCTCGAACAGCGAACGGCTCCGCTGACTGGTACTCATTTCCCGACTGGCAAGCAACCTGTTGCCGGGGCGATCGAACCGGAGGCCGTCCATGCCAGCGTCATCACAGACGGCCTCGGCATCGTCGCGTTCGAAGCGCCCCGTATCAGTCGGAAGTCGTGTAACCGGTCAGCTCTGCATAACCGTAACCACGGACCGGGCCGTCGGCACCCTCGCCCCGAACCCGGATCGTGCCTTCCCAGTACCGGAATCCGTTGCGCAGCTCCTGGTCGTCGACTTGTGCCTCCAGTTCCAGTTCCAGCCCCTCCCCCGGCAGGATCATCCGCCAGGCAACCGGATAGCGGGCATCACCGGCCGGACTCTCCCAGTAGCGCCTCGACTCCAGTTCCACATCGTCCAGTGACAACAGACGGCTGTCGCCGTCGGCGTCGACCAGCAGGCCCTTGGAGCGGGGCTCGATGCCACCATCATCGAGCCGCAGGTGGTAGAACATGATGTCGCGACCGTCATCGAGCTGGATCGAGAACCAGTCCCAGCCGCGCTGATTCTCGCTCAGCGTGCTGGTACCCCACTCCCGGTCCATCCAGCTGGTGCCGCTGACAGCGATTTCCTCACCGTCGAGCATCAGCTCACCCGCGGCCGCCAGCCGGGTCCAGGAATAGTAGAACGAGGCATTGCCGGGCGCGTCACCCTTGCGGCTATAGCCCGCATCACCCTGCAACACCAGCGGCTTGCGTGCCTCCAGCTCCAGATCAAGCGCGAAGTCATCGGCGGACGCCTGTATTCGCAACGGGAACGGGTCGGCACCCTCACCGCCGCTGAGGCGCCAGTCATCGAGCCAGACCCGAAACGGCTCGACCGCCGCGCCGGCAAGACCGCTACCGCGGCTGAGCCGCTCCTCGTGCAGAAAGCGTTCGCGATCGACGTCGGTCAGCGCTAGATGCGCCATCCAGACCTGATTGCCGGCCAGCGGGCTCGCTCGCTGCCCCATGTCCGGCGACACGTTGAAGCGGAAGAAGGTGATCTGATAACCGAATCGGCGCCCGTCGTCGGCGGCAAGATTGCCGGTCACATACCACCATTCGTGCCGGTAGTCGGGATGTGGGCCATGGTCGTCCGGAAAGTCGAAATCCCGCGGACCGGTGACCCGCGCATAGCCCTCGGCCTCGGCCTCGCCGGACAGCGCGCCCAGCATCCCGGAGCCGGCAACATCATCCGGCTGCGACTGCTCATGCTGCGCATCACTGCAGGCGGCAAGCAGCAGCCAGACGGGGAATAGCCAGCGATACGGCCGCATCATCCGTTCTCCTCGCGCAGGGCCATGGCTGGTGACTGCCGGGAGGCGCGCCAGGCCGGATAAAGCCCGGCCAGCAGACCGGCCAGCAACGCCAGCAACACGGCCTCGAGTAGCAGCGCCGGCGACACCTGCAACGAGAGCGACCAGCCGAACGAACGCTGGTTGATCACCTGGGTCAGGATCGCCGACATGGCGATCCCCAGGGGCACGGCCAGCAAGCCGGCAGCCAGCCCGATCAGGCCGTTCTGCAATGTAACCAGACGCCAGAGCTGGGCCGGGGTCAGGCCGATGGCCCGCAGCACGGCATGTTCCCGGGCCCGTTCCAGACCCAACGCGGTCAGGGCGCTGAGAATGCCGACCACGGCCACCAGCGTGGCCAGCAGGCGCAGCACATGAGTGATGGTAAACGTGCGATCGAACACCTGCAGCGAGAGCTCCCGCACTGCTTCACTGGACTGCAGGCGCACCGCCTGGCGGTCGCCCACCGTCTCGCGGACCGCCTGCTCCAGCGCCTCGGCAGAGACGCCATCGGCCCGGCGCAGACCGACGCTGCCGATGCGTTCGTCATCCCAGTAGCGGCTGTACAGGCCGCGCGCCATGATCACCGCTCCCTCGCTGCTGCCGTAATCCTGCACCACGCCCAGCACGTCCAGTTCACGCACCCCGGCCGGTGTACGCAGGGCGATACTGTCGCCCGGCTGCAGGTCCTGCCGGTTGGCAAACGGCTCGGTGATGAGCAGTCCGTCATCGGCAAAGCGCGTGCGCACGGTCTCTGCGTCTCCCTGCAACAGACTGAAAGCCCGGTCGGGGGTGGCGTCGAGTTCGAACACCCTGAGTCGATGGCGCTGCTCGCCGTCACTGGCCCGGGTCTGAAAGGCGGTACTGCTGCCGGCCACACCGGTGAGCACGCGCAGATCGCGCACCAGCTCCGGATGCAGATGACTGTCTCCGGGCACGGATACGTAAAGATCCGACTGCAACGTGACATCCAGCCAGTCGGCGAACGTGACGCGGAAGCTGTCCACCATGGAACCGACACCGATGATCGCCGAGACCGCGACCATCAGGGCAGCGGCGGCGATGCCGGTGCGCGACAGCCCGATGCGCACACCGCGAGCGGCCATCCGTCCCGGCAGGCCGAACAGCCGACCGCAGAGCCACCCGGCCGGGCGCATCATCCAGGAGAGCAAGGCCGGCACCAGCAGGGCCGCGCCGAGAATCAGGAGAAACAGCGCGGCGAAGGCCGGCAACAGGCCACCCAGAGGTAACAGCAGGAGACCGCCGCTGCCGGCGAGCAGGACCAGACCGGTGATCAGTAAGCGCGGCATGCCCCGCCGTGCAGCGCCCTCGGCATGGGAATCACTGAGTACCGCTCGCGGCGGGATGCGGGTGGCCTCCAGCGCCGGCACCGCGGCCGCCAGCACGCTCACCACGGGCCCCAGCAACAAGGCCAGTATCAGACTGACCGGTGACAGATTGACCGAGCGCACGCTGAGCACGAAATACAGATCGTTGATGGTGCGCGAGACCAGATCCAGCATCAGATGCGCCAGGCCGATCCCGAGCAGCACACCGACTATCGTCCCGGCCAGTCCGATCAGCGCCGCTTCGCCCAGAATCAGGCGCATGATCTGGTGTCGACCGACGCCGATGGCGCGCCACTGGCCGATCAGCGGGCGGCGCTGGACCACCGAGAAGGTCATGGTGTTGTAGATCAGGAAGGCACCGACCAGCAGGGCGAGCAGACTGAAAGCGGTGAGGTTGAGACGGAAGGCGCGGGTCATGTCGGCGAGGGTGTCGCGCCGCTGATCGGACGGCAGCAGTTGCGCATCGCCCGGCAGCAGGGCCTCGACGGCGTCCCGCTCGGCCGCATCGCGCAGTATCAGATCGACCCGATCCAGGCGATCGCCGCGCTCGAATAGCTCCTGCGCGGCGGCCACGTCCATGATCAGCACGTCGCGCAGACCCTCGACGTCCATCGCGCTCTCCGGCCGAAGAGCACCGGCGACGCGCAATTCGCGCTCCGCGCCCTGCACGGTCACCGGCAGCGGGTCCTCGACCGCCAGACCCAACCGCGCCAGATCCTCGGCCAGCATCCAGACCGCGTCGGGGTCCGCCATGAACTCCCCCAGGCCACCCCCGGTCGCCAGCCCGCCGAATATCGGTCGGACGCCGGCCTCAGCCAGCGGATCGATGCCGACCACACGCAGGCTGCGACCCGGTTCGAGCGTGCTTTCCAGGGTGCCTTCGACCACCGGGGCCGATTGCCGGAAGCCATGATCGCGACGGAGCGCGACATACCAGTCCGCCGGCAGCCCGGACGGACCCGCCAGCACCTGATGGGTCGTCTCGCCGGTCAGGGCCTCGCTACTGAGGGCAAAGGCACGACCGGCGCTCTGGTTGGCGAGATCCACGGCCACCACCACCGCGACACCGAGGGCGACGCCGAGCAGGGACAGCCCGAGTTGCCAGGGCCGCGCACGGAAGTAGCGCCAGCCGGCACGCTGCAGCAGACGGCTCACACGCCTTCCGGATGAGACAGGTCCAGCACGCGGTCCATGCGCGCCGCAACCTCGGTGCTGTGGGTGACGAGGATCGTGGTGAGCTGACGCTCGCGACTAACCGCATCCAGCAGCGCCAGCACCTGATCCCCGGTGGTCGCATCCAGCGTGCCGGTGGGTTCATCGGCCAGCAACAGGCGCGGGCGATGGATCAGCGCCCGGGCGATGGCGACCCGTTGCTGTTCACCGCCGGACAGGCGATCCGGAAAGCTGTTCTCGCGATCCGGCAGGCCCACCGCGTCGAGCAGTTCGCGCGCGTCCTGGTGCCCGCGGTGCCGGTCGAAACCGTTCAACTCCAGGGGCAACAGCAGGTTTTCGAGGACGGTCAGTGTCGGCACCAGATTGAAGAACTGGAACACGAAACCGATATGGCGGCGGCGGAACAGGGTCGCCTCACGCTCGCCGAGTGAGGCGACATCGATACCGTCGACGTGAATGGAGCCGGCATCGGGACGGTCCATGCCGCTCATCAGATTCAGCAAGGTGGACTTGCCGCAACCGCTGCGCCCGACCAGGGCGAGGCGCTCGCCCGCCGCGACCGTGGCGCAAAAATCGTGCAACACACGACGTTCCCGTCCACCCTCGAGGTAGGCCTTGCACAGACCGGAGATTCGGATCATCGCAACTCGTGACGCCTCTCGCCGCAACGACTGCAGCGATAGACCGTGACCAGGCGCCCTTTGCTCACATCAAAGCGGCTGTCGGCCTCGACCTGCCAGCGATGGCGGCCATTGGCGCACAGCGTTCGCCCCTCGCCCTGCTTGCGCCGTCGCTGCCGACGCCGGAGCGGGATGACGTCGCCCATGTTCGGGCGTCAGGCCTGCTGGGCCGCGGCCAGGCCCCGCGGCAGCGAGAAGGTGATGGTTTCGACCCGACCCGGCTGTTCCGCCGGTGGCTTGCAGCCCCAGCCCACGAGTTGGTCCAGCACCTCCTGCACCAGTTCCTCCGGCGCCGAGGCTCCGGCGGTGACCCCGATCCGGTCGATACTGTCGAGCCAGTCGCGTTGCAGATCGCTGGCGTCATCGATCTGGTAGGCCGTCACATTCATGCGCTCGGCGAGCTCGCGCAGCCGCGAGGAGTTGGAACTGTTGCGGGCACCGACCACGATCATCATGTCCACCTGCGCCGCCAGTTCCTTGACCGCGTCCTGCCGATTCTGGGTGGCGTAACAGATATCGTCCTTGCGCGGGCCGACAATCTCGGGGAAATGCTCCCGCAGGGTCTCGATCACCTGAGCGGTGTCATCCATGGACAGCGTGGTCTGGCTGACATAGGCGACATAGTCCGGGCGCATGATCGGCAGTTCGGCCACGTCCTCCGGCGTCTCCACCAGATAGATGCCGCCGCTCTGGCCGGCACGCACCTCGTACTGTCCGATCGTGCCATCCACCTCCGGGTGCCCGTAATGCCCGATCAGCACCACTTCCCGGCCTTCACGGGCGTATTTTTCCACTTCCAGATGAACCTTGGTGACCAGCGGACAGGTGGCATCGAACACCCGCAGGCCGCGACGCTCCGCCTCGGCCCGCACCGCCTTCGAGACACCGTGAGCACTGAAAATGACGGTCTCGCCGTCCGGCACGCCGTCCAGTTCTTCGACGAATACCGCACCCTGCTCGCGCAGCCCGTCCACCACATGCCGGTTATGCACCACTTCGTGCCGCACGTAGATGGGCGCGCCGAACAGGTCCAGCGCGCGCTCGACGATGCTGATGGCACGGTCCACGCCGGCACAGAAACCGCGCGGGTTGGCTAACAAGATGTCGGTCATGGGGCTCTCGCGTCGTTTGGGAAGACCCGGACAGTGTAACGCGGCCGGTCAATGCTTTGAAAAATCAATCGAGCAGTCGGTCGTCCAGCGCACGGAGAAAGCGGTCGATTCGCCGCGCATTGGCGCCGACATCACTGCGCCCGACGCGAGACGCCGATCGCATGTCGAGCCGCGTTTCCGATCCCTGCGCCTCGATCCGGATCACCACGTCATCACGGAAACCGAACCAGGTGGTCACGGCCACCGCCTCGATCCGCCCCTCTTCCGGGACTTCCGCGACCAGTAACCAGCCCTGATCCCGAACCTGATCTGCCGCCGCGGCGAATACCGCTTCCGCGGATCGCTGGTAGCGCCGTGGACGGATTTCCGGATAGGCGTCACGCTGCTGTTCGGCGACCGCCTCGCCCGGATGCTCGACCGCATTCGGGGCGGCCTCGCGGGCCGTGCGAAGGGCAACAAAAGCCGGCGGCTCGGCGAGATCGGTGGTGATATCGTGAATCGGTGGCACGCTGGCAGCCGTATGCCGGAACTGCAGCGGCGGGATGACGATGATGACGGCCGCCAGCACACTGACCATGCACAATGTCGAGCCGCCGCGCAGGCGACCGGCGCCGGTGATCGCGGCCAGCAGGCCGAGAAACCCCGCCGCAAGCCCGAACCACAGGGAATGACGGAACAGATCCAGCGCGGGACGCAGTTCCAGCAACTCCCGGCGATAGGCAGGCCCCGGCAACAGCAACAGCAACAGGCCGCAGGCAGCGGCCAGAAGGGCGACAGACAGGATAATGCGGCTCAGTCCTTTGCTCATGGGAGAGGCATTCCGAATGTGGTGTGGACGAAAGGCAGACGGTGTCGTGACGCAAAATAGTAACAAGCTCGAGGCCGGTCGCGCGCATCGGCATCATGGCGGCATCCTGCTGTTCGTGGCGACACTGCTTCTGGTCTCCGGTTGCACCCTGCCCGCCTATCCCGAAGACAGCGGGGCGGGCCCTGCCTCACCAAATCTGCAGGACGACGCCATCACCATGGACGACGGATTCCGGCTACCGCTGCAGCGCTGGTCGCCGGAGGAGACGCCAACGGCCGTGGTCCTGGCCCTGCACGGGTTCAACGATTACCGCATGGCCTTCGACACGCTCGCCAACGGTCTGCTGGCGGACGACATCCTGACCGTTGCCATCGATCAGCGCGGCTTCGGCGAGACCGAGGGCCGCGGGCGCTGGCATGGCGAAGCGCGCATGGGCCGGGATGTGCGTCAGGTTCTGGGTGAACTCCGTGCACGGTATCCGGACCAGCCGCTCTATCTGCTAGGCAAGAGCATGGGCGGCGCCGTAGCCATGACCGTGCTCGCCGGCGGGCCGATACCGGAACTGGACGGCACCATTCTGGTAGCGCCCGCGGTCTGGTCACGGGACACCATGCCCTGGTATCAGCGGTGGGCGCTCGCCATCGCCGTCCGCGTCGCACCAACCCGCACCGTCAGTCCGAGAGGACTGTCCATCTATCCCAGTGACGACATGGAAATGCTGCGGGAGTGGGGCCGTGACCCGCTGGTGATCAAGGAAACCAGGATCGATGCCATCTACGGGCTCGGCAATCTGATGGATCAGGGGCTGGCCGCCACCGGCAGACTGAATGGCGACACCCTGATCCTGTATGGCGAAAACGACGAGGTGATTCCGCCAACCCCAACCTGCCGCCTGCTGGAGAAGCTGCCACCACGCGCTGACGTGAACTGGCGTTTCGTGCTCTACCCCGAGGGCTGGCACATGTTGACCAGGGATCTGCAGCGGGAGCGCGTGCATCAGGACATCGCCGCCTGGATCCACGACCGCGGCGGTGACCTGCCATCCGGTCTGGAGACCGATCGGGATACCGCCGTCGAGCGCCTCTGCGATTAGACCAACGCCGTTTCCGGACAATCGCAGGGGGCCCCAGAGCGGCTATTCATGGCGCGTGACATTGACCCGACCAGGCGAGGTAGTCGTCGAGAATCCGGCGATGATCGAAGGCCAGCGCGAGGCTTCGATCCCTCGGGTCGACCAGCCGCACAGCGGCAGCGTCATCGGCCGCGACCGGCTCACCGCTTGAGCGGGCCACGTACACCACCGAAGCGGTGTGGCCGCGCGGATCGCGGGTCGGTTCCGAATAGATCCCGAGCAGCGCCACCAGCGTCACCGTGAGCGAGGTTTCTTCGAGCGCTTCGCGCCGAGCGGCATCCTCGACCGATTCGCCAACATCGACAAAGCCGCCAGGCAAGGCCAGCCCGAAGGGCGAATTGGCCCGCTCGATCAGCAGCACGCGTCCCGGATGCGCCTCCAGTTCGATGACGCAGTCGGCAGCCAGTAGCGGTGTGACCGGACGCGGCATGGACAGCTCCAGAAAAAACGTTGATGGATTGGTAAAGCGCCGGGCGCCCGGCTATCGGTGCCCAGCCGTTTCGGTGCCGTGGTTTTCGGGCGCCTTGCGCTCGGCGCTCACCGCGACAAGCTCGTAGGGCGGGTCAGGCGAAGCGGACCCACGTGGAAACGGTTCCTGCACCCAATCCGCGGTTGAGTTCAACCGCCAACACGGCGTGCGTTCGCCCCCGGGCGAACACACCCTACCCGAGCTTGTTGCCGTTTCCGGGCGCCGGGCGCGCTTAAAAAACCGCCTGCGTCAGAACGAACAGCACGACCCCGACCAGTGCGCCGACCAGCGTCCCGTTGATGCGGATGAACTGCAGGTCGCGCCCGACCGCCAGCTCCAGGCGATCGGCCAGGGTTTCACCATCCCAGTCGCTGACCACGTCGGCGATGAAATCCCCGATTCGGTGGCGGAACGGCAGCACCAGTTCCCGCAGCAGCAGCAGCAGGCGATCGTTCAATCGGGTTCGGGCCGCCGCATCCTGTTCCAGGGTCGCGCCGAAATGGCGGATACTCGCGGCCAGCGCCTGGCGCAGGGCGGGCTGTTCGCTATCCAGATCATTGAGGATGCCCTCGCGCAGATCCTGCCAGGCGGACTCCAGCACCCGGCGCAACTCCGGACTCTGCAGCAGCTCGTCGCGGAACGCGTCGATCCGCCCACGAATACGCTGGGATTCGGGCAGCCGGCCGATCAGTTCGTCGACGGTCTGATCCAGCTCCCAGCGAGCCGGATGATCCTCGTTCGCCACCTCCTCGAGCCATTCCTCGACGCCCTGGATGATGGACTCTGCCAGGCGACGGTCGAAGCGGCGCGGGATCCACCAGCTGCTGCGCTCCTCCACGCGCCGGTACACCGCCTCGCGATTGCGCAGCAGCATTTCGCGCGCGATGCGCACACTGCGATCAAACAGGCGCTGATGATGACCGCCCTCGACCACGATGCGCAGCACGCGCTCGACCATGGGCATCAGATCGAGACGGGCCAGCGGACCCTTGAACGTCTCGGAGTAGAAGCCACGCACTTCGGCGTCATCGAAGGCCTTCAGCACATCCGGGGCCAGCACCAGACAGCGATCCGCCAGCAGTTCCGCATTGCTCTCGTCCTGCACCCAGTTGGCCAGCCGCAATGCCGGATCGGCGGCTCGCAACCGATCCTCGACCACCTCGGGAGCCAGGAAATTGCGCGCCACGAAACGACCGAGCCCCTCACCGAGGCGGGCCTTGTTGCGCGGCAGAATCGCAGTATGCGGAATCGGCAGCCCCAGCGGGCGCCGGAACAGCGCAGTCACCGCAAACCAGTCGGCGATGCCGCCGATCAGACCCGCTTCCGCACCGGCGCGCAGCAGCAGCACCCAGTAGCCGGGCTGCTCGATCAGATGCGTGGCGACATACAGCAGACCGGCGAGGAACAGACAGGCGGTGGCGATACGGCGGTGGCGCTCCAGCACCGCCCGCTGCAGGGCGTCCGCTGGCCAGTCCGGCTCTCTCATGCCGAGGCCCTGCGCTCGAGGAACAGCGCATGGATGAGGATCATCACCGCACCCACAGTGATCGCACTGTCCGCGACGTTGAAGATCGGATAGTGCCAGCGATCGTAATAAACATGGATGAAGTCGATGACGTGGCCGTAGGCGAGGCGATCGACCAGATTACCGATGGCACCTCCGAGCAGCAGCGCCAGCCCCCAGCGCATCCAGCGTTCCCCCGGGGGCAGCCGCCGCAGCCAGACCACTAGCACGATGCTGACCACCACGGCGAAGGCGCTGAACAGCCAGCGCTGCCAGCCCGAGGCATCACCGAGAAAACTGAAAGCGGCGCCCGGATTGTAGCTCAGCGTCAGATTCAGCATCGGCAGCAGCGGCACCGGCTGATGGTAAACCAGCAGGGCGTCGGCCAGCAGCTTGCTGGCCTGGTCGAGCAGCAACACGACCACGGCAATAGCGGACCAGTGCCAGCCGGCCAGCCATTGCAGCAAGGCCCGCATCACCGTGCCTGTCGCAGCCGGATCGGAATCGTCATGCGACCCGCCGGTGCTCGCCGGTGGCACCGAGATTGTCGACGCATCTCCCGCAGAGGCCGGGGTGCTGCGGGTAGGCACCGACGTCGGCACGGCGGTGCCAGCAGCGTTCACACTTGCCGTGTTCCGAGCGTTCGACGCCGATGGCCAACCGCTCGCCATTGTCGAGGGCAGCTTCGGCGGCTCCGGCCGGGGTTTCGTCCAGCCGGTGCAGCGTGGCTTCGGAGGTGATCAGCAGGAAGCGCAGTTCATCGCCGAGTCGCTGCAGGTCGGTCAGCAGGGCGGGGCTGCAATACAGCGTCACTTCAGCTTCCAGCGAGGCGCCCAGCCGGTCGGCAGTCCGTGCCTTCTCCAGTTCCCGGGACACCGCTTCACGCACCTCGATCAGCTGCGCCCAGAAGGTCCGCCCGAACGGATCCCCGGCTTCCAGCGCGAACAGGCCCTGATACCACTCGGCCGTGAACACCGTGGCATCGCGTTCGCCCGGCAGATGCTGCCAGATCTCGTCGGCAGTGAAGCTCAGCACCGGCGCCAGCCAGCGCACCAGGGCCTCGGCGATGTGGTACATGGCGGTCTGGCAGGACCGCCGTGCCAGGCTGTCGGCCGGCGTGGTGTATTGCCGGTCCTTGATCACATCCAGATACAGACTGCCCATATCCACGGTGCAGAAGTTGTGCAGCCGGTGGTAAATGCGGTGGAACTCGTTGTTGTCGTAATGCGACAGCA
This sequence comes from Ectothiorhodospiraceae bacterium, assembly GCA_003565775.1. Taxonomy (GTDB): domain Bacteria; phylum Pseudomonadota; class Gammaproteobacteria; order Nitrococcales; family Aquisalimonadaceae; genus Methylonatrum. Next base: position 14,725 of record PXAT01000138.1, read on the forward strand.
CCGCCTCCTGCACCTGCAGGGCCCGATCCACGGCCCAGCGGTCGAACGGCAGCATCTCGTGCGCCGGCACCTGATGCTGCGCCGGATCGAAGCCGTTCAGATTGGCCAGCAGGAAGCGCGCGGTGTTGCGCATGCGCCGGTAGGCATCAGCGGTCCGCTTGAGGATATCGTCGGACACCGAGAGTTCGCCGCTATAGTCGGTGGCGGCGACCCACAGCCGCAGGATATCGCCACCCAGTTGATTCATGACTTCCTGAGGCGCGACCACATTGCCCACGGACTTGGACATCTTGCGGCCCTTGGCGTCGACCGTGAACCCGTGGGTAAGAACCGCCCGGTAGGGCGCCTCGCCGCGAATCGCGATACTGGTCAGCAGCGAGGACTGGAACCAGCCCCGATGCTGATCCGAGCCCTCCAGATACAGGTCGGCAGGCACACCCAGCGCCGGATTGGCCTCCAGCACGGTGGTATGCGTCACGCCGGAATCGAACCAGACGTCGAGGATGTCGGTGATCTTGTCGTAGTCCGGGGCCTGCTCACCCAGCAGTTCCGACGGCTCCAGATCGAACCAGGCATCAACCCCGCCCTGCTCGACCCGATCCGCGACCTGACGCATCAGTTGCACGCTGTCGGGATGCGGCTCGCCGCTGCGCTTGTCGACGAACAGCGCAATCGGCACACCCCAGTTCCGTTGCCGCGACACGCACCAGTCGGGGCGGTTGCGGATCATGCCCTCGATCCGGGCCTGTCCCCAGTCCGGCATCCATCGGACATCATTGATGGCGGCCAGAGCCTGTTCCCGCAGCCCGCCCTGCTCCAGATGGATGAACCACTGCGGCGTGGCGCGAAAGATGATCGGTGTCTTGTGGCGCCAGCAGTGCGGGTAACTGTGGTGATAATCCTCATGGCAGAGCAGCGCGCCGCCGTCATCGAGCAGGGTCACCAGGGTCTTGTTCGCCTTGGCGATGAACTGACCGGCAACAAACGGGGTATCGGGCAGAAAGTGGCCGGCGCCATCCACCGGGTTTTCCACCTCCAGATCGTAGGCCTGGCCGACCACGTAATCGTCCTGACCATGGCCAGGCGCGGTGTGCACGGCGCCGGTACCGGTTTCGGTAGTGACGTGCTCGCCGAGGATCACCGGCACCCGGCGTTCGAGGAACGGGTGTTGCAGGGTCAGGCCTTCCAGCGCCGCGCCCGGAACCCGCGCCAGTTCCTCCACCGCGGTCATGCCGAAGCGCTCGAGGGCGGTCTCGGCCAGATCCTCCACCAGCACCAGGATTTCCCGGCGGCGACTGCCCTCGACCAGCAGCACCTGATAGGTGAACTCCGGATGCAGTGTCACCGCCTGGTTGGCCGGCAACGTCCAGGGCGTGGTGGTCCAGATCGGGAGCGACGCGGCCAGACCGGTCAGCGCCTCGCCAGAGATGTCGCAGCGTTCCAGCAGATCCCGCGCGTCAACCAGATTGAACCGCACATCGATCGCGGACGAGCGATGATCCTGATACTCGACTTCCGCCTCCGCCAGCGCCGAGCCGCACTGCGGGCACCAGTGCACCGGTTTGAAGCCACGGGTGAGGTGACCATTCTCGACGATTCGCGCCAGCGCCCGCAGGATGTTGGCCTCGGTGCCGAAATCCATCGTCAGGTAGGGGTTCTCCCAGTCGCCGAAGATGCCGAGTCGGCGAAAATCCTTGCGCTGACCGTCAACCTGTTCGGCGGCGTAATGACGGCAGGCATCGCGGAACTCGCGCGGCGTGACCGCGTCGCCGGCCTTGCCCTTGTCCTGCTCGACTTTCAACTCGATCGGCAGGCCATGGCAGTCCCAGCCGGGCACGTAGGGCGCATCCATGCCGGACAGGGTGCGGCTCTTGACCACGATGTCCTTGAGGATCTTGTTGACCGCGTGACCGATGTGGATCGCGCCATTGGCATAGGGTGGCCCGTCGTGCAGCACATAGCGCGGCCGCCCGCGGCGGGCCTCGCGAATCTGCTGATACACATCGAGTTCGTCCCAGCGCGCCAGCATGTCCGGCTCGCGTTTGGCCAGATTGCCGCGCATCGGAAAATCGGTCTGCGGGAGATTCAACGTGTGTTTGTAGTCGCTCACCGGTCACTCACTGGAAAAGTTCGGGAAATTCTTCAGGGCCGTGCCGACCGATTGCCGCGTCTGCGCCCGAGACCTGTTCCGGCCATCGGGCACGGCGCGATGCATCAGCACGGAATGACTGCGACACAAGGCGTTGCGAGTCGCCCCCGGCGGCAATGCCAATCGGCCAAAGGGGCTCTAGCTTATGGAAAAACGCGGGTTTTCGCACGTTTGTCCGGACTGGTCACCGCGCCCCTTGCCGCGACCGCGATAGCATCACGCCCCGGTGCCGCCGGCAGAACTGACCAGACCATGCTCGTCGAGCCAGGCAGCGGCCTGCGCGGCGTCGGCATCCATCTGTCGCCGCAGGGCATCGAGATCGTCGAACCGCACCTGTCCGCGCAGCCAGTGACGGAAGGTCACATGCAGATGGCTGCCGTATAGCGATCCGCTGTAATCCAGCAGGTGCACCTCAAGCAACGGGCGCTTGCCGTTGACGGTCGGCCGCGTACCGACACTGACCACCGACGGTAACGGCGGACCCTGCTCGATGCGGGTTTCCGCGGCCAGCACGCCCTCCAGCGGCGGCCGTCGACGGAACAGGATATTGGCGGTGGGATAACCCAGCGTGCGGCCGATGCGATCCCCGTGAATGACCCGTCCCGAGATACTGTAATCGCGGCCAAGCAGATCCCTGACCGCGGCCAGATCACCCTGCGCCAGACACTGCCGGACCCGGGTACTGCTGACCCGGCCTCCGGCATGATTGACCGTGGGTGTCTGACCGACGCGAAAACCGTAACGGGCGCCGGCCTGCTCGAGCGCGGCAAAATCCCCCAGGCGATCCCGGCCGAAGCGAAAATCGTCACCCACAAGCAGATGACTCACGGCCAGCCCGTCCACCAGCACCTCGCGGACGAATTCCTCCGGATCCATCAGGGCCAGCCGCCGGTCAAACGGCAGACAAAGAAAGCGATCGATGCCGGTCTCGGCCAGCAGCCGGACCTTGTCACGCAGGCCGGTGAGCCGCGGCGGCGCTCGGTCGGCGTCGAAATACTCCCGCGGATCCGGCTCGAAGCTGATCACCGTGCATGGCTGGCCGTACTCGGCGCCAAGCCGCTGCAGCGAGCGAAGGATCTGCTGATGCCCCCGATGCACGCCGTCAAAATTGCCGATGGTCGCGACGCAACCGCCTGGCGAGGGATGCAGATTATGCAGACCGCGAATCAGTTTCATGGCCGGTATTCTGCCATTGTTCGTCCGTCTCCCTGGCCCTTCGCGGGCGTTTCGTTGCGCATCTCGGTCATGCGTCATCGCCTGCTTCCACGACCTCACGCAGATCCCGCGGGCGCACTCCGAGCAGCAATAAAGTGCCGCAATACAACACCACGGCCAGCGACAGCCAGGCGAACAAGGTCACCAGACGGGGCCACAGACCGGCGTCAAGCCACCAGCTCGTATCCGCCACCAGCAGACTCAGCACCAGGGCCATGAGCACGGTAGCGAACAGGACGCGGAAGACGAAGCGGCCCCAGCCGGCACCGGGATGATAGATCCCACGGCGGCGCAGGCCACGGAAGAGAAGGCCGGCATTGACCATGGCCGCGGTGCCGGTGGCCAGTGCCAGCGCTACATGCCCGACCTCGGTATGCAGCAGCAGGATGACCGCCGTGGTACTGAGCACCATGTTGCAGAGCATGCTGATGGCCGCATAGATTACCGGCGTCCGCATGTCCTGACGTGAGAAGAACCCCGGCGCCAGCACCTTAACCATCATGAAGCCGAGCAGGCCGACCGAATATGCGGTCAGGCTGAGCGAGGCCGCATGCGCATCCGAGCCGGTGAATGCGCCGTACTGGAACAGCGTGATCAGTATTGGCCCGGCCATGACCGCAAGCCCGGCGGCCGCCGGCAGGCCGATCAGCACACCCCAGCGGATGGCCCAGTCGAGGGTGCGCGAAAAGGCGGCCGGTGAGCCACCGGCATGCTGCATAGACAAGCGGGGCAGGATCACCGTTCCCAGCGCGACCGCAAACACGCCCAGCGGAAATTCCACCAGACGATCGGAGTAATACAGCCAGCTGATGGACCCGGTGATCAGAAACGAGGCCAGAATGGTGTCCACCAGCAGATTGATCTGCGCCACCGACGAGCCGAAAACCGCCGGCAGCATCAGCGTCAGGATCCGTCGCACCCCGGAGTGACGCCAGCCCCAGCGTGGCAGCGCCAGCATGCCCACACGGTGCAGCCACGGCAGCATCAGGGCCAGCTGCAACACACCGGCGATGAATACCGCAAAGGCCAGCGCCATGATCGGCTGCGGCAACAACGGCGCCCACCACCAGGCGCTGGCGATAAGGCTCAGGTTGAGCAGCACCGGTGCCACCGCCGGCGGGCCGAACACGCCAAAGGTATTCAGCACGCCCTGGGCACAGGCCACCAGCGAGATGAAGAACAGATACGGAAAGGTGATCCGCAGCATGTCCCGCGCCAGGGCAAAGCTCTCCGGATCCTGCGTGAAACCCGGCGCAAACAGCATCACCAGGTAATCGGCGCCGACCACCGCCAGCACACTGAGTACCAGAAGAATCGCAGCCAGCGTGCCCGAAGCCCGCGCCACCAGTTCCCGGACTTCAGCCGGGTCACGGGTCTTGCGATAGGCCGAGAGCACCGGCACGAAGGCCTGCGAGAAAGCACCCTCGGCGAACAGACGCCGCATGAAGTTGGGAATCTTGAAGGCGACGAAAAAGGCGTCTGTCGCGGCGCTGGAGCCGAACACATTGGCAATGACAATGTCCCGGATCATGCCGAGCACGCGGGAAATCATGGTCAGCGAGCCGAACACCGCGGACGAGCGCAGGAGACTCATCGGCAGGCATCCCGGCAGGGGTGTTGGCGAACGACAGGCTGAAGCATTCGGTGGAGCGATCCTTGCGATCAAGCGGGCATCATAATGTGCCCGAAGGCGCCTGACGAGCCACTGACCGACGGCAGGCCCATTCGGCTCGGACAGCGGCAGGGCCGGTGCTGATTGGACGGAAGCACCGACTGCAAAGCAACCCGGGAGTTGACAACAGGGCGACGAATCCGCATCATCGCGCCTCATTTTTCAGACACCAGATTCAGGCAGGAGTCACGTCTTGGCGAATACTCCCTCAGCACGCAAGCGGGCCGTCCAGGCCGACAAGCGCCGGTCGCGCAACAAGGCCCAGGGTTCCATGTTCCGGACCCGCCTCAAGAACGTGGTCAAAGCGATCAAGGCCGGTGACAAGGCGGCTGCCGAAGAGGCTTACAGGGCTGCGCTGCCGGTAATCGACCGGATGGCGAACAAGGGCCTGATCCACCGCAATAAGGCCGCCCGCCACAAGAGCCGGCTGAACCAGCATATCCGGGCGCTTTAATTTTCGGCGCACGGGAGCGGATGCGCTCCGATTAAAGGCCCCCTCGACGCAAGTCGCGGGGGTTTTTTGGTTTCAGGCACGAGGAACGAGGTTGATGACTGTCGAACCCGTGTAACGTAAGACCTTAAGTCCCCCTTCCTTCAGATCAATACCAGATTATCCCGATGGATCAGTTCCGGCTCGTCGACGTAGCCGAGAATCGATTCGATGCGGTCGCTGGCCTGGCCGCGAATCCTGTCCGATTCGTGTTCGTCGTAGTTGACGATGCCACGCGCGATCTCGCGGCCTTCGGGATCCAGACAACTGACGATTTCACCACGGCGGAATACGCCGTCGACCCGCGACACGCCAACAGGCAACAGACTGCGGCCGGATTCCTGCAGGACCCGCACGGCGCCCTGATCCAGCCACAGACGACCCAGCGGTTGCGCCTGACTGGCCAGCCACTGCTTGCGCGCGGCCACCGGCTCACGGGCCGGCAGCAATAGCGTTCCCAGCTCCTCGCCGGCGGCGATGCGGGACAGCACCTCCGGCTCGCGGCCGGAGGCGATAATGGTGGCGGCGCCGGATCTGGCTGCGCGCGCCGCGGCCTGTACCTTGCTCAGCATGCCGCCGCGGCCCAGCGCACCACCGCCACCGCACCTGGCTTCCAGGAACGGATCGCCGGCATTCGCCTCGCGCACCAGGCGAGCATCGGGATCGTGCCGGGGATCGCTGTCGAAAACCCCCTGCTGATCGGTCAGCACCACCAGCAGATCGGCTTCCACCAGGTTGGCTACCAGCGCGGCCAGGGTGTCATTGTCACTGAAACGGAACCCGTCGGTGGCCACGGTATCGTTCTCGTTGACCACCGGAATCACGCCCAGGCCCAGGAGAGTACGCAGCGTGATGCGCGCGTTCAGATAGCGCCGTCGATCACTGAGATCGTCCTGCGTCAGCAGAACCTGGGCCGTATGCATGCGAAAGCGCTGGAACTCGGCCTCATAGGCATGCACGAGCCCCATCTGGCCGACCGCGGCCGCGGCCTGCAGCTTGTAGAGTTCGTGCGGACGCCGCTGCCAGCTCAGGCGTTGCATGCCCTCGGCCACCGCGCCGGACGAAACCAGCGTGACATCGACACCGCTCTGGCGCAGCGCCGCCATCTGCGTCACCCAGTGACGCATCCGCTCGTGGTCCAGGCCTCGCCCGTCATTGGTGACCAGGGAGCTACCGACCTTGACCACCCAGTTGCGCGAGGCGCCGAGTTGCTGGCGGCTACTGGTCATTCGGCAGAATCTCTTGTTTCAGTTTCAGCGCGCGCGGCCGCCGCGGCTTCAGCCTCTTCCCGGGCCCGGTTATCGAGCGCATCCATGATCGCACCGCAAAGCGCGGCCGTGCCCTCGCCCGCAAGGCCGGAAATGGCGAACACCGGACCCTGCCAGTCCAGTCGTTCAACGATCTCGTCGACCCGTGACTGGCGATCCTCCGGCGGCAGCAGATCCAGCTTGTTGAGCACCAGCCAGCGCTCCCGTTGTGCCAGTTCGGCACTGAACCGCTCCAGTTCCACTGCCAGCCCGCGAACGTCTGCGACCGGATCCTGGTCCGGATCCACCGGCACCGCATCCACCAGATGCAACAGCAGACGCGTCCGCGCGAGATGCTTGAGAAAGCGGATACCCAGTCCGGCCCCGTCCGCGGCACCGGGAATCAACCCCGGGATATCGGCGACCACGAAGCTCTGATGGTGCCCCATGCGCACCACTCCGAGATTGGGGTAAAGCGTGGTGAAAGGGTAATCCGCAACCCGCGGACGGGCGGCGGAAATGGCGCGGATCAGCGTCGATTTGCCGGCATTGGGCAGACCCAGCAGACCGACGTCAGCCAGCACCTGCAGCTCCATGTGCAGAACCCGCTCCTCGCCCGGCGTGCCGGACGTGGTCTGCCGTGGCGCGCGGTTGGTGGAGCTCTTGAAGTGCAGATTACCGAGCCCGCCGCGGCCGCCCTGTGCGACCAGAAGCCGATCGCCATGACGGGTCAGATCCCCCATCACTTCGCCGGTCTGCTCGTCACGCACCAGGGTGCCGATCGGCACGGCAATGACGACATCGCCGCCGCCCTTGCCGGTTTTCTGCCGCGACATCCCGTTCTCGCCCCGCTCAGCACGAAAACGGCGACTATGCCGGAAATCAGCCAGGGTATTGAGGCCTTCGTCGGCCTCCAGCCAGACGCTGCCCCCGGCACCACCGTCGCCACCGTCCGGCCCGCCGAAGGGGATGAACTTCTCACGCCGGAAACTGGCGGAGCCATTACCGCCGTCACCGGCCGTGACCTGAATGCTGACTTCATCAACGAATTTCATGCGCTGTCTTCCCTCGCACCGGAGACATAAGGAAACAATGATCTATTCCCGCGACTGCGCCCGAGACCGGTTTTGGTCAGCTGGCAAGGCGGGGTGCCGGTGCGGTAGTGATTCTACCGAACCGGTAGCGCAACGCCGCCAGGGGCCAAAACCGGCCGGGCCTCCAGGGAGCATGTACCGTTTCGTACCGCTTCGGCCGCATTTCCCCCGACTGCGGCGTTGCGCTGCTTGACCGCAGAATGACTGCGGTGCTGTGCAGCGCGCCTTGCCCCGGAGAAAATGCGGACTCCAACGCAGGCGTGCGAACAGGTTCAGTGTTTCCATAACTCCGGTTGGCCATTTTAGCCGACACAAACAAAAAACCCCGCCGGCGGCGGGGTTTTCGTCGTCAGCATCAGGGCCGAACTCAGGCGTCTGCCTGAATGCTCACGACGCGGCGATTCTTCGGACCCTTGCGCGCAAACACGACACGGCCGCCGACCTTGGCGAACAATGTGTGATCCCGACCCAGGCCGACACCTTCGCCGGCATGGAAATGGGTGCCGCGCTGGCGCACCAGGATGTTGCCCGCAAGCACTTCCTGACCGCCGAACCGCTTGACCCCGAGTCGTTTGCTCTCGGAATCGCGACCGTTGCGTGTACTGCCGCCTGCCTTTTTATGTGCCATCGCTGAAGTCCTCCGCGATTAGCCGGCAGAAATGCCGGTGATCTTGATCTGGGTGTAGGGCTGACGATGCCCCTTGGTGCGCTTGTAGTTCTGGCGCCGCTTGAACTTGATGATGGTGATCTTGTCCGCCTTGGCGGTCGTCATCACTGTCGCGTCGACGCTGGCACCATCCAGCATGGGCGCGCCGACCTTGACGTCATCTCCGTCGGAAACCATCAAAACTTCGCCGAACTTGATGGAAGCACCATCCTCGGCGTCAAGCTTCTCCACACGCAGGACGTCGCCTTCGGAGACCCGATACTGCTTGCCTCCGGTCTTGATCACCGCATACATGATCTACTGTGCTCCATCAATTTGGGGACGGTTCGATAAGGGCGCGGATGATAGCCGCTGCACCGCAGCAGGTCAAACCTGTTCAAGGGCAACAGGCTGGACGCTACCCGATGGCGCGTCTAATGTAGGCGCCGCCGCGTGGCCAAGCTGCAGCCGCACGTGAAGCCAGCGCACACAATGGGCCGCGGGTCGCCGCGAGTCCGGCAGCATGAGAGTCAGGAGCAACCCGGTAAGGCATGAGCATCGAGAGCGCACGACAATTGCTGGCGACGGACATGGCGCAGGTGGACACGCTGATCCGCGAGCGACTGAATTCGGACGTGGTGCTGATCAATCAGCTCGGCGGCTACATCGTCAACAGCGGTGGCAAGCGATTGCGGCCGATGCAGGTGCTGCTGGCAGCGGGTGCCTGCGGTTATCGCGGCGAGGCACACCACACGCTGGCTGCCGTGGTGGAGTTCATCCATACCGCAACCCTGCTGCATGACGACGTGGTGGACGGGTCGCAATTGCGCCGCGGTCGCGAAACCGCAAACCAGCTCTGGGGCAACGAGGCCAGCGTGCTGGTCGGAGATTTCCTCTACTCGCGCGCGTTCGAAATGATGGTCGATGTGGGCAACATGCAGGTCATGGCGATCATGGCCCGTACCACCAACACCATCGCCGAGGGCGAAGTACTGCAATTGCTGCATGTTCACGACCCCGACACCAGCGAACAGCGCTACATGCAGGTGATCTACAGCAAGACGGCGACCCTGTTCGAAGCGGCCTGTCGTCTAGGCGCGGTCGTGGCGGACCAGGACGCCGCCACGGAGCAGGCGCTGGCGGCCTACGGTCGCGAGCTGGGCACCGCCTTCCAGCTGGTAGACGACGCCCTGGACTACGACGGCGCGGTCCAGGAAACCGGCAAGAACATCGGCGACGACCTGGCCGAGGGCAAGCCGACAATGCCGCTGATCCATGCCATGCGCGAGGCCGGCGAGAACGATCGTCAGCTGCTGCGGAGCGCGATCGAAAGCGGTGGACTCGAGCGGATCGACGAGGTCATGCGCGTGATTGAATCGACCCGGGCGATCACCTATACTCGCGCCCTCGCCAGGGAAGCGGCTGCTCGCGCAACCGGCCATCTGGCGAGTCTGCCACACAGTCCGTACCGTCAGGCCATGCAGGATCTGGCCGACTTCAGCGTACAACGACTGCAGTAAGTGGTGACCCTCGGTCGGGGTGTAGCTCAGCCTGGTAGAGCACTGTCTTCGGGAGGCAGGGGTCGGAGGTTCAAATCCTCTCACCCCGACCATCTTTCAGTTTTCCCCGCTTCACGGATATCTGCCGCGGCGATGCGTCGGCGGCGTTCTGCTGCCAGCTCATGCTCGAAAGTGGTACTTGCGCACAGAATCGAAACCCCACCACGCCTAGCCTGACACTCTGAAACGGTCAGGGTTTGGCCAATCGGATGCTTCTTGTAAAATCCGTTACGGGGTCGCATGCCGGCCCGCCCAGCCCTGCGGCGCTTGAAGGATAACGACTACACGATGGCAACTCCGTCTCCCAGCACACGACTCAGCGGGCTCGCCGGGCGTCTGGTCCGCGACGGCTTCCTCGGCGAGGACGTCGCGCGCACGGCCGCTGACGACGCGCGTAAAGCGGGACAGACCCTGGTAGCAACACTGGTCGAGGCACGGCAGCTGGCGCCGGCCGACCTGGCAACGGCAGCGTCCGACGAGTTCGGTGTGCCGCTGTTCGACATCAACGCCATGGAGCCGGATCCGGCGATCACCAGCCTGGTCAGCGAGAAGCTGATCCGCCACCACCAGGCCCTGCCGATGTTCAAGCGCGGCAAGCGCCTTTTCGTGGCGGTCGCCGACCCGACCAACCTCGATGCCCTGGACGAATTCAAGTTCCACTGCGGCCTGAATACCGATCCGGTGCTGGTGGAGCACGACAAGCTGCTGCGCCTGATCGACCGCGCCATGGTGGCGGCCGACAGCGGATTCGAGACCGAAGAACTGGACGAGGATCTGGAAAACCTCTCCACCACCGGCGGCGAAGAAGACAACGAGCCGGACATCACCCGTGCCGACGCCGACGATGCGCCGGTGGTTCGCTTCGTTAACAAGGTGCTGGTGGACGCGATCAAACGCGGCGCCTCGGACATTCATTTCGAGCCCTACGAAAAGAGCTTCCGGGTGCGTTACCGGCAGGACGGTATCCTGCACTCCGTCGCCAGCCCGCCGATCGGTCTGGCGCCGCGCATCGCCGCGCGGGTCAAGGTCATGTCCCGCATGGACATCGCCGAGCGCCGGGTGCCGCAGGACGGTCGCATCAAGATGAACCTGTCGCGGACCAAGGCCATCGATTTTCGTGTCAGCAGTTGCCCGACCCTGTACGGCGAAAAGCTGGTTCTGCGTATTCTCGACTCCAGCGCCGCAATGATGGGGATCGACCAGCTCGGTTACGCGCCGGATCAGAAAAAACAGTTCATGGACGCGATCCACAAGCCCTACGGCATGGTGCTGGTCACCGGCCCCACCGGCAGCGGCAAGACCGTGTCGCTGTATACCGCGCTGAATATCCTCAATACCGACGATCGCAACATTTCCACGGTCGAGGATCCGGTGGAAATCAACCTGGCGGGTATCAACCAGGTCAATCTCAACGTCAAGGCGGGACTGACCTTCGCCAAGGCCCTGCGCGCCTTTCTGCGCCAGGATCCGGACATCATCATGGTCGGCGAAATCCGCGACCTGGAAACCGCGGAAATCGCGATCAAGGCCGCACAGACGGGCCATTTGGTGCTGTCGACCCTGCACACCAACGATGCACCGCAGACCCTCACCCGCCTGGCCAACATGGGCGTACCGCCCTACAACATCGCCTCCGCCGTCAATCTGATCATCGCCCAGCGGCTGGCACGTAGGCTTTGCACGCAATGCAAGAAACCCGTGGAGATCCCGCGGGAGGCCTTGCTGGAAGAAGGCTTTACCGAGGATGAAGTGGACGACCTGACGATCTACGCGCCGGAAGGCTGCGACCAGTGCACGATGGGCTACAAGGGTCGCGTCGGGATCTATCAGGTGATGCCTGTCTCCGATGCCATGGGCCGCATCATCATGGAAGGCGGCAATGCCATGCAGCTGGAAGATCAGGCGACCAAGGAAGGAATCCGCGACCTGCGGCGCTCCGGCCTGATGAAGGTCAAGGATGGCATGACCAGCCTTGAGGAAATCAACCGCGTTACCAAGGACTGACGGCTGGACAGGGTCGCACTGGCGTGACCCTGAACGAATACGGGCTCGGCACTCATGGCAGCGAAAGCAAAAAAGATACCGACCTTCGTCTGGGTCGGCAAGGACAAGCGCGGATCAAAGGTCAAGGGCGAATCCCAGGCGGACAACGTCACCCTGATGAAGGCCGAATTGCGCCGTCAGGGAATTGCGCCGAAAACCGTGCGCAAGAAGTCCGCCTCGCTGTTCGGCAAGCGCAAGAAGAAGATCACCGCCGGCGACATCGCCGTCTTCAGTCGCCAACTCGCGACCATGATGAGCGCCGGCGTGCCCATGGTGCAGGGCCTGGACATCGTCGGGCGCGGCCATGACAACCCGGCGATGCAGGATCTGGTGCTGAAGATCAAGTCGGATGTCGAAGGCGGCACCAATCTAAGTCAGGCGCTGGCGCAACATCCCCGTCATTTCAACGAACTGTTCTGCAATCTGGTGGAAGCCGGCGAGGCGGCAGGTGTTCTCGACACCCTGCTGGACAAGCTCGCGACCTACCTGGAAAAAACCGAATCGATCAAGAAGAAGATCAAGAAGGCGCTGTTCTATCCGGCCGCCGTCGTCGTCGTCGCCTTTCTGGTCACCGCGATCCTGCTGATCTTCGTCGTGCCGCAGTTCGAGAGCCTGTTCCGCGGCTTCGGCGCCGACCTGCCGGTGTTCACCCGGTTCGTGGTCAATCTGTCCGAATTCTTCCAGAGTTACTGGTACATCATCTTCGGTGTGGTCATCGGGCTCGGCGTGGCGTTCGCCGAGGGACGCAAGCGATCGCGAAAATTCGTTCGTCTGGTGGATCGCCTGGCACTGAAGATCCCGGTGATCGGCACGATTCTGGAAAAGGCCGCCATTGCCCGATATGCGCGCACCCTGTCGACCATGTTCGCCGCCGGCGTCCCGCTGGTGGAAGCGCTGGAATCGGTCTCCGGTGCCACCGGCAACGTGGTGTTCCAGGAAGGTGTTCTGGTCATGCGCGATCAGGTCGCCAGCGGCCAGCAACTGCAGAGCGCGATGAAACTGTCCAATCTGTTCCCCAACATGGTGGTGCAGATGACGGCCATCGGCGAGGAATCGGGCTCGCTGGATACCATGCTGGCCAAGGTTGCGGACTTTTACGAAGAAGAAGTGGACAACATGATCGACAGCCTCAGCAGTCTGCTGGAGCCAATGATCATGGTGGTGCTCGGCGTGCTCGTCGGCGGCCTGGTCATCGCCATGTATCTGCCGATCTTCCAGATGGGTCAGGTCATCTGATGACGCTTCGCTGCCACTGTCCGACATGCTGCTGAATCCGGCCGCCTGGCCGGAGCCGCCCCTGCCACTGCTGCTTGCAGGCGCCACCCTGATCGGCCTGCTGATCGGCAGCTTTCTGAATGTCGTGATTCTCCGCCTGCCGCGCATGATGGAACGCGAGTGGCAGATGGGTGCGCGCGAGATTCTCGGCCTGGAACCGGCAGCGGATGAGCCCCTGAGTCTGTCCCGCCCGGCCTCGCACTGCCCACAGTGCCGGCACCGCATCCGCGCCTGGGAGAATATCCCGCTGCTCAGCTGGCTGCTGCTGCGCGGACGTTGCAGCCAGTGTGGCACTGCAATCCCGTTGCGTTACCCGCTGGTCGAGGGCATCACCGGACTGCTGTCCCTGATCGTCGCCCTGCAGTTCGGCTGGAGCGTGGAACTGTTACCGGCACTGCTGCTGACCTGGGCGCTGATCGCCCTGTCCGGCATCGATCTGGATCACCAACTGCTGCCCGACAGCATCACCCTGCCCCTGCTTTGGCTGGGTCTGCTGCTGAGTCTGGTACCGGTCTTCGCGCCCGACCCGGGCACTGCGATCATCGGCGCCGCGGCCGGCTACCTCAGTCTCTGGGCCGTGTTTCACGCCTTCCGCCTGGTCACCGGCAAGGAGGGCATGGGCTACGGTGACTTCAAGCTGCTGGCGGCGCTTGGCGCCTGGCTCGGCTGGACCGCACTGCCGATGATCATTCTGCTGTCGGCGCTGGTTGGTGCCGCCGCCGGCATCGCGATGATTCTGCTGCTGGGGCGGGACCGGCAGTTGCCGATTCCGTTCGGCCCCTACCTTGCCGGTGCCGGCTGGCTTGCCCTAGTCTGGGGCGACAGCCTGACCAATGCCTATTTCCGTTGGGCGGGCATCGCCTGAGCGGCGTCTGCGCGGATAATGACCATGCTCGTGATTGGCCTGACCGGCGGCATTGCCAGCGGCAAGACGACCGTCTCCGATCGATTCGCCGCCCTCGGCGTGCCGGTGATCGACACCGACCGGATCGCCCGTGAGGTAGTCGCACCGGGCACTGAAGGCCTGCACCGGCTGGTGCAGGCATTCGGCAGCGGGGTCCTGCTTGCCGATGGTCAGCTCGACCGCGGTGCGTTGCGGCAGCGGGTCTTTTCAGACCCGGCCGAACGCGGTCGGCTCGAAGGAATCCTTCACCCGCTGATACGCGAGACCGCGCTGGCACGGCTGGCGGCGCTCGACGCGCCGTATGCCATCGTGGTCGTGCCGCTGCTGCTGGAGACCGATTTCCACACTCTGGTGCAGCGCATCCTCGTGGTCGACGCCGAAGAGCACCTGCAACGCCGACGGCTTCAGGAGCGCGACGGCTGCAGTGCTGAGGAGGCCGGGCGGATTCTGGCTGCGCAAGCCTCGCGCCGGCGCCGGCGGCAGGCAGCCAATGACATCCTGTGCAACAATGACGACCTCGACGCGCTGGACCGGCAGATCCGCGAACTGCACCGCCGGTATCTGACGCTGGCTGCAGCAGCGGACGGTTCGGTCGACGACCACTGCAGGACAGGACAGAACTGATGGACGGCACCGTGACAAGCGACCCCCGGCACAGCACGCAGGCGGACACCACCGCCAGCATCATGTTCGAGCAACCGCTGAACGAGCGGTATCGCACGATCATGCGACTGGAAACCCTGTTTCGTCAGGCCGAATTCGGAATCCACGGCGACGGGGAATGGCATAGCCGACTGGCCATCGAGACACTGGCCAGCATCCTCGAGGTGCTGGCGCGCGGTGACCTGCGTTCGGAGATCATCAAGGAACTCGAACGGGTCAGTGGTGTGCTTACCCAACTCGGCGACCGGCCCGGCGTTGACGGTGACCGTGTGTACTACTTCGTGAACCAGTGCACCGATATCGTCGACCGGCTTCGCTCCCTGCCCGGTCAGCTCGGCAGCTCGCTGCGACGCGACGAAATGCTCAACTCGGTAATCCAGCGCAGTGGCATTGCCGGCGGAACCTGCGGCTTCGATCTCCCGGCTTACCATCACTGGCTGCAGCAGCCGGCCCAGCGCAGACGCCAGGCACTGGAAGACTGGTATGCGGTCCTGGACGGCCTGCGTCAGGCCTGCGACCTGCTGCTGCAGCTGATTCGGGACAGCGCCATGCCGCAGAGCCACACCGCCATCGACGGCATCTATCAGCGCAACCTGGAGCGGGGTACCAGCGTCCAGCTGGTCAGCGTGGAATTGCCGGCCGACACACCCTGGTTTGCCGAGATCAGCGGCAACAAGCATTTCGTGACAGTGCGCTTCATGGAAACCGGGGGCGACCAGGAACGTGCGTCGCAGACTGACCGCGACGTGGAATTCATACTCCGCTGCTGCACGCTCTGACATGACCCGCAAACAGTTCGTCCATTGCCCCACCTGCCGCCGCTCGGTGGCCTGGAACCCTGAACTCTCGCCGTGGCGCCCGTTCTGCAGCGAGCGCTGCAAAATGACAGACCTGGGTGCCTGGTTCAGCGAGGAAAACACGATTCCCGGCGTGGAACTGCCGGAAGAGCTGATCGAGGAGTTCCGCGAGGACGGGACGGGGACTGATCGCCGGGAAGAGTGAGTGCCGTCAGGCCTTGAGGGCCGCCGGCCACAACCCGCGGATCGCGGCCACCCCTTGTGCGCCATGCTGCCTGGCCGGCACCATTTGGGCCGGTGACAGACCACCCAGCGCGAACACCGGCAGGGGCGCATCCCGCGTGAGTTGCGAAAAACGGTCGAACCCCAGCACCGTTGCACCCGGGTGTGTGCCTGTCGCGAGCACCGGTCCGAGCACCGCAAAGTCCAGCCCCAGGGCCGCCGCCTGCTGCAACTCCGCCGCGTCATGGCAGGAGGCCGCAACACGACAACCGGCAGGCAGTAGCGGACGCCGTGTCAGTGCACGCAGGCGCGCAGCGGTCAGATGGACGCCCAGGCCCAGTTCCGCCGCCAGAGCCGGCGGCGCATTCAACAGGATTTCCACACCGCTGCCGTGCAGCAGCTCGCTGACCCGGATGGCCAGTTCCGCGTAAGCCATCGACCCCAGGCTGTGGGCCCGCAACTGAAGCAGTCGAATACCGCCGCTGGCCACTGCCCGCTCAAGCGTTGTCAGGAACGGCGCCGGGTCGGACCCGGGTTCCGGCGTGATCAGGTAACGGTCGGGCAACTGTACGGCGGTGACAATGGGCGCATTGGCTGCGGGAAAAGAGAGATCGTTCAGCGCCGCCGGCGCCACCCAGCGCAACGCCTGGCCCTCGCAGGCCCGAGGCTCGCCATGGAAGTCGCTGACCGACCAGACCTCGAGCACGACGCGCTTGTCGGGATAAGCCCAGGGGATCCGGATCAGTGGCTCGGCGGATACGACGCGAATACCCAGCTCCTCGGCCAGCTCGCGCTGCAGCGCCTGACGACCACTCTCACCGGCTTCCAGCTTGCCACCGGGGAACTCCCACAGACCGCCCTGATGCAGATGGGAAGGCCGCCGACTGATCAGAATTCGGCCATCCGCGCCGTAGATGACGGCGGCCGCGACGGCAATGCCGTCGCCGGTGACCTCAGGTACGGTATTCGGCATTGATGCGTACGTATTCGTACGAGAAGTCGCAGGTCCAGACCGTTTCGGCAACGGCGCCGCGGCCCAGCGCCACGCGAATGGCGATCTCCGGCTGCTGCATCAGTGCGGCGGCCGCCGCCTCGGTATACCCATCGGCCCGGCCGCCATGCTCCGCCAGACAGAGGGTATCCAGCCAGATCCTGACCCGGGTGACGTCCAGATCATCGATACCGGCCCGGCCCACCGCCGCCAGAATACGGCCCCAGTTGGGATCGCCAGCGAAAAACGCGGTCTTCACCAGGGGCGAATGCGCGATGCAGTAGGCGACGGCCAGCGCCTCGTCGGCGGAGGCCGCCTGCTCGACCTGGATGGTAATGAAGCGGGTGGCGCCCTCGCCGTCGCGGACAATGGCCTGGGCCAGTTCGCGGCAAAGATCGGCCAGCGTGTCGGCGAAGCTGGCGACATCCTCGGGATGCAGAGCGTCCAGACGGCAATGGGAGGCGCCGGTCGCGGTCAGCACGCAGGCGTCGTTGGTCGAGGTATCGCCATCCACGGTAATGCGGTTGAAGGACTGACCCACGGCCTGAGCCAGTAGTCGCTGCAGCAGGGGGCGGCCGATGGAGGCGTCGGTGGCGATGAAAGCGAGCATGGTCGCCATGTCCGGGCGAATCATGCCAGCACCCTTGGCCATGCCGGTCAGGGTGATCGTGTGCCCGTCCAGGGTGATCTGCCGGCTGCAGGCCTTGGCCACGGTATCGGTGGTGAGAATGCCTTCGGCCGCGTCGTCCCAGCCGTCGATCGCCAGTGCCGACATGGCCTTCGGCAGACCGGCCAGCAACCGATCCACCGCCAGGGGTTCGCCGATGACACCGGTGGAAAACGGCAGTACCTCGGTGACCGCGCAGTTGGCCAGAGTGGCCAGCCCCTGACAACAGGTCAGGGCGTCATCGAGCCCCCGGGCACCGGTTCCGGCGTTGGCATTCCCGGTATTGATCAGCAGATAACGGGGTGCGCCGCCGGCGAGATGCGTTCTGGCGATCTGCACCGGGGCGGCGCAGAAGCGGTTACGCGTGAACACCGCCGCGGTTTCGGCACCCGGGGCCAGTTCCATGACCACAAGATCGCGTCGATCGGGCTTGCGCATGCCGGCCCGCGCCGTGCCCAGACGCAGGCCATCCACGGGCAGCAATTCAGCGGGCGCATTCAGTCCGACAGCCATGACGCGCTCAGCTCAGGCGGCCATGGCACTGCTTGAACTTCTTGCCGGAGCCGCAGGGGCAGGGCTCGTTGCGACCCACCTTGCGCTCCTGACGCACGAAGGTGCCCTGGCCCCGCTCGTCGTCGTCCGCCTCGTCCTGGTTGATCGCACTCGTGGACTCGTGCTGAAACTGCATCTTGTCCTCGGAGGACCGTCCTTCTTCCTCCACCGCCTGTACATCCTCCGGCGCCCGCAACTGGACCCGGGAAAGCATGGTGATGACCTCGCGCTTGATGCTGTCGAGCATCGTCGAGAACATCTGGAAGGCTTCCTTCTTGAACTCCTGCTTCGGGTTCTTCTGCGCATAACCGCGCAGATGGATGCCCTGGCGCAGATAATCCATGGCCGCCAGGTGTTCCTTCCACTGGCTGTCCAGTACACGCAACATGACCGCCTTCTCGAAGCGCCGAAGCACATCCGCGCCGATTTCGTCTTCCTTCGCCTGATAGGCCTTCTCGGCCTCCTCGACGATTCGCTCACGCAGCGGCTCCTCGTGCAGATTGCCGTCCGCATCCAGCCACTCCTGGATTGGCATATCCAGACCGAAGTCACGCGCCAGAACGTCCTGCAGACCGTTCACGTCCCACTGCTCCTCGATGCTGCCGGGCGGGATGTAATCGTTGATCACCGTGTTCAGCACGTCCTCGCGCATCTGCACGACGCTGTCGCTGAGATCCTCTTCCCGCATGAACTCGGTACGCTGGGCGTAGATCACCCGCCGCTGGTCATTAGCCACATCATCGAATTCCAGCAGGTGCTTGCGGATATCGAAGTTGTGCGCCTCCACCTTGCGCTGGGCGTTTTCGATCACGCGGGAGACCAGCGCCGACTCGATCGCCTCGCCCTCCTGCATGCCGAGTCGCTGCATCAGCGCGGTCACCCGCTCCGAGGCGAAGATGCGCAGCAGACTGTCCTCGAGGGACAGGTAGAACCGGGTCGAGCCCGGATCGCCCTGACGCCCGGACCGGCCGCGCAGCTGGTTGTCGATACGCCGCGATTCGTGGCGCTCGGTGCCGATCACATGCAACCCGCCGGCCTCCAGCACCTGGCGGTGCCGTTCTTCCCAATCGGCCCGGACTTTCGCGATCTGCGCCTCATCGGGGTCCTCCAGATTGGCGACCTCGGTGTCCGGATTGCCGCCGAGCACGATATCCGTGCCGCGACCGGCCATATTGGTGGCGATGGTGACCGCCCCGGGCCGACCGGCCTGGGCGATGATCATTGCTTCACGTTCGTGCTGCTTGGCGTTCAGCACCTCATGCGGAACCTTCTGTTTGGTCAAGGCTCCGGAGATGACCTCAGAGACTTCAATGGACGCGGTCCCGACCAGAATCGGGCGACCGGCTTCACGATTCTCGCGGATGTCCTCGACGATGGCGTCCAGCTTTTCCTTCTGCGTCAGGAACACGAGATCATTGTGATCCTCGCGCATCATCGGCCGGTTCGTCGGGATGACCGTGACTTCCAGACCGTAGATGTGCTGGAACTCGTAGGCCTCGGTATCGGCCGTGCCGGTCATGCCGGCCAGCTTGCCGTAGAGACGGAAATAGTTCTGAAAGGTGATCGAGGCCAGGGTCTGGTTCTCGTGCTGGATCTTCAGCCCTTCCTTGGCTTCGATCGCCTGATGCAGACCTTCGGACCAGCGCCGGCCGGGCATCGCCCGGCCGGTGAACTCGTCGACGATCACCACCTGATTGTCGTCACTGATCAGGTAATGATCGTCCCGCTGATACAGGTGATGCGCGCGCAATGCCGCATTGATGTGGTGGACCTTGCCGATATTGCGGGCGTCGTAAAGGCTCTCGCCTTCCTGCAGCAGCCCTTCCTTGCCGAGGATCTCCTCGACGCTCTCGTGCCCTGCTTCGGTGAGATAGACCTGCCGCTGCTTCTCATCGACCCAGAAGTCGCCGTCACCCTCTTCCTCTTCCTGACGCCGCAACTGCGGTACCAGGCGATTGATGTGGCCGTAGAGTTCGCTGCTGTCCTCGGCCGGGCCGGAGATGATCAGCGGCGTGCGGGCCTCGTCGATCAGGATCGAGTCCACTTCGTCGACGATCGCGAAGTTCAGCTCGCGCTGCATGCGATCTTCCAGGCGAAACGCCATATTGTCGCGCAGATAATCGAAGCCGAATTCGTTGTTGGTGCCGTAGGTGATATCCGCGGCGTAGGCGGCGCGCTTGTCTTCGCCGGTAATGCCGGGCACCACAACTCCGGTGGTCATGCCCAGATAGGCATAGATCTGGCCCATCCATTCGGCATCACGCCGCGCCAGGTAGTCGTTGACCGTGACCACATGCACGCCCTTGCCGGACAACGCATTGAGATAGGCGGCCAGCGTTGCCACCAGGGTCTTGCCTTCGCCGGTCTTCATTTCGGCGATACGGCCCTGGTGCAGCACGATGCCGCCGATCATCTGGACGTCGAAATGACGCAGACCCAGGGTCCGTCGGGACGCTTCGCGCACCGCGGCAAAGGCTTCGGGCATCAGGTCGTCAAGACTTTCGCCACGTTCCAGGCGATCACGGAACTCGGCCGTCTTGCCCCGCAGCGCCTCTTCCGAGAGGGCCTCCATGTCCGTCTCCAGCGCATTGATGCGGGACACGGTCTTCTGCATGCGCCGCACCTGACGGTCGTTGCGGCTGCCGAATACTCTTTTCGCAATTGCACCTAGCATGGAGTCACTCGATTCTGTTCTGGATAAGGCCACCGGTCTCGGATGCGACCAGCCAGCCGCAGACGGTCCGAAGGGTGGTTCACCGGGTCGATAACCCGGGGCCCGGGTTATCGACAATACCTGCCGGCCACTGCATTCCTGCGGCAGCCAAGGCGGCGTATCATAACCGATTGTGCGTCAGAGTTCAGGCGGCGGCAGTGCGCCACGGACGGGGAGGAAATCATGGCCGGGAAGCGACCGAAAGCCGTCAGCCAGGTGCTGGCCAGTCCGCGCAGCCTGCTGGCGAGTCTGAAGCAGGATGCGGACCATCTGCGTCGTCAGGAACACGTGCTGCAGAAGCACCTCCCGGAGCCCTTGCGGAGCCGCTGTCGCCTGGCGGGCATCCGCGGGAGGGGAGAACTGTTGCTACTGGTGGAAACGCCGGCCGTCGCCAGTCAGCTGCGTTTTCTCGGCGAAACGCTCTGCCGGGCCGTCACCGACCGTCACGGCATCGAGCCCGCCCGCCTGAGGGTCAGAATCGAACCTGCCCGTCACACGCCCGTCCCGACGGGCTTGCGCAAACGCGAACTGAGCGCGCAGGCTGCCGAGCATCTGACAGCCGCCGCACGCCATCAGACCGACGAGCGCCTCCAGCGGGCTCTGCGCAGTCTTGCGTCCCGCGCCGGACGCCGTGATCAGTCCTGATCAGGCGCTTGCCAGAGCAGGTACCGGCATCGACTGGTCGAACGAGATCGGCGACTTGCTGGCGTCCTCGAAGGTCACTTCTTCCCAGGCATCGGGCTGAGCCAACAAGGCGCGCAGCAACTGATTGTTCAGGGCGTGACCGGAGCGGACCCCGGTAAACGAGCCGATCAGACTGCGGCCCAGCAAGTACAGGTCGCCGATGGCATCGAGGATCTTGTGCTTGACGAACTCGTCACGGTAGCGCAGCCCGTCTTCGTTCAGGACCCGGTAATCGTCCACCACGATGGCGTTGTCCAGACTGCCCCCGAGCGCCAGCCGATTGGCCTGCAAGGCCTCGATGTCACGCATGAAACCGAAGGTTCTCGCGCGACTTACTTCCTTGACGAAGCTGGTGCTGGAAAAATCGACTTCCGCCGTCTGGCAGCCCTTCTCGAACACCGGATGGTCGAAATCGATGGCAAAATTGACCTTGAAGCCGTTGAACGGCTCGAACTGCACCGACTTGTCACCGTCCTCGACCCGGATCGGCTTCTTGATGCGGATGAACCGCTTCGGCGCATCCTGTTCGTGAATGCCCGCCGACTGAATCAGGAACACGAACGGCCCGGCACTGCCGTCCATGATCGGCACTTCGGCGGCACTCAGCTCGACCACGGCATTATCAATGCCGAGACCGGCCATCGCCGACATCAGGTGTTCTATGGTGCAGACGCGAACACCGTCCTGCACAAGATTGGTTGAGAGCAGCGTATCGCCAACCTTTTCCGGGTGTGCCGGAATCTCGACCCCTCCCTCCAGATCAACGCGTCGGAAAACGATACCGGCATCAACCGGCGCCGGCATCAGGGTCAGAAAGACCTTCTCGCCGGTATGCAGGCCAACCCCGGTCGCCCGGATCACATTCTTCAGTGTGCGTTGTCGAATCATTCTGTATCACGACTCCTTGCGACCCCGGTGCAACCGAAGTCGCGACCGGGCAAGCGTCTATGGCAAGGCCGGACGCATCCCCTTGCGTGAAAAAACCCCGTCATTCTACTGCAACAAACGAATGCTGCATACTGCACTGCAACAAACGGAACCGCGATAACGCCTGTTGCGGCTCGATCCGCGCCCGGGGTTCGGCTCCCGCGGCACCCCTGCCGCACCGCGCCCGCCGCCACCGACTCAGTCGGCCTGACGGCGGAGAAAAGCCGGAATATCCAGGTAATCCATGTCGCCCTCGGCCCCGACCGCCTGCGGCATCCGCTCCTTGGCGGCCTGCTTGCTCCGGATCGCTGTCGGCGTCTCCAGCTGACTGTAATCGACCTCACCGCTCGGCTTCCGTGCAACAGCTCGCAACTGTGGCTGCTTGTCTTCACCCCGGAAGGCACTGACCGGACGGTCGAGACCGGTTGCGACCACCGTCACCCGCAGTTCGTTCTCCAGCTCCGGGTCGATGACCGTGCCCACGACCACGGTGGCTTCCTCGGACGCGAACTCGCGCACCGCCTGCCCGACTTCGTCGAACTCGCCAATGGACATGTCCATGCCGGCCGTGACATTGACCAGAATGCCGTTGGCACCGGCAAGGCTGACGTCCTCCAGCAGCGGGCAGGCAATGGCTCGCTCAGCCGCTTCCCGGGCACGGCCTTCACCGGAAGCCGATCCTGTACCCATCACCGCCATGCCCATCTCGGACATCACGGTCCGTACGTCGGCAAAGTCGACGTTGATCAGCCCCGGACGGGTGATCAGTTCGGCGATGCCGCGCACGGCGCCCAGCAGCACGTCATTGGCCGACTTGAAGGCGTCCAGCAGGGTCAGGTTCTTGCCCAGCACGCTGAGCAGCTTTTCGTTGGGAATGGTGATCAGCGAATCCACCGAACGCGCCAGCTGCTCGATACCCTGAGTCGCGACGCGCATGCGCTTGCCGCCCTCGAACGGGAACGGCTTGGTCACCACCGCCACGGTGAGGATCCCCATCTCCCGGGCCACGTCGGCCACCACTGGCGCCGCGCCGGTACCGGTGCCGCCGCCCATGCCGGCGGTGATGAACACCATGTCGGCGCCCTCAAGCACCTCGGCGATGCGGTCACGATCCTCCAGCGCCGCATTGCGCCCGACTTCCGGATCGGCACCGGCGCCGAGCCCCTTTGTAATGTGGCCGCCCAGCTGCAGCACGGTCTGTGCCGTCGTACTGGACAATGCCTGGGCATCGGTATTGGCGCAGATGAAATCCACGCCCTCGATGTCCGCCTTCACCATGTGCTGTACGGCGTTGCCGCCACCACCACCGACACCGATGACCTTGATCACCGCGTTCTGACTCACTGAATCCATGATCTCGAACATGATCGTCTCTCCTCGTTGCGCGTCGTCCTGATGCCCCTCCGGGATGGAGGGCAATCAGAAATTCCCCTGAAACCAGCTTTTCATTCGATCCAAAACCGCGCGGAAGCCCGTTTCCGCTTCGTACTCCACCACCGGATTGGCGCGATTGTTGGCGCCGAAATAGAGCAAACCCACACCGGTGGCGTAAATGGGATTGCGGACCACGTCGGATAGTCCGGTGACCTGCTGCGGCAGGCCGAGACGCACCGGCACGTGAAAAACCTCTTCGGCCAGCTCGACGGCCCCCTCCATCTTCGAGCTGCCGCCGGTCAGCACGACCCCGGCGGCGATCAGCTCCTCGAAGCCGCTGCGCCTGAGCTCCTGGTGAATCAGCGTCATCAGTTCCTCGTAACGGGGCTCGACGACCTCCGCCAGGGTCTGGCGCGACAGGCGTCGCGCCGGCCGGTCGCCGACCGACGGCACCTCGATGGTTTCCTCGGCACCGGCCAGCTGCGACAGAGCGCAGGCGTACTTCACCTTGATGTCCTCGGCGTGCTGGGTCGGCGTGCGCAGGGCCACGGCAATGTCATTGGTGACCTGGTCGCCGGCGATCGGAATCACCGCCGTGTGCCGGATGGCCCCCTCGGTGAAGATCGCGATGTCGGTGGTGCCGCCGCCGATGTCGACCAGGCATACGCCCAGTTCCTTCTCGTCTTCGGTCAGCACCGAATAGCCGGAGGCGAGCTGCTCGAGGATGATGTCGTCCACATCCAGGCCGCAGCGGCGGATGCACTTGACGATGTTCTGCGCCGCGCTGACCGCGCCGGTGACCATGTGCACCTTGGCTTCCAGGCGCACGCCGGACATGCCGATCGGCTCACGGATCCCTTCCTGCGAATCGATGATGAATTCCTGCGGCAGGATGTGGAGGATCTTCTGATCGGCCGGTATCGCCACCGCGCGGGCGGCATCGATCACGCGCTCCAGATCGGCCGGCCCGACTTCCTTGTCACGGATGGCGACGATGCCGTGCGAATTCAGACTGCGGACATGACTGCCGGCGATGCCGACATAGACCGAGGGGATCTGGCAGCCGGCCATCAGTTCGGCCTCTTCCACCGCGCGCTGGATCGAGTGAACGGTGGATTCGATGTTCACCACCACGCCCTTCTTCAGGCCCCGTGAAGGGTGCGATCCGATACCCACGATTTCGATCACGCCGTCATCGCCGATGGCACCGACGATCGCCACCACTTTCGAGGTGCCGATATCCAGGCCGACCAGCATGTTGCGCTCCGTCTTCTTCGACATTGTGTTCCCTCTAGCCTTACTGCTCGGTCGCGGGCGTATCCGCCCAGCGAATGGCAAATCCGTTGGGATAGCGCAGATCCGCGCGCTCCAACTCGGTATCCTGTTCCTCGGCCAGTTGCCGATAGACGCCGGCAAAGCGTTCCGCCCGGCTGGCCACATCCTCGCGACCCAGCAGCAGTTCGCCGCCGTCACTCAGGGTGGCCGACCACGACGCGCGGGCATCCACCGATACGGCGCGCAATTCCAGTCCGACGCCGTCCAGCACCGCCTGCAGGCGCGCGAACTTGGCGCTGACCTGTTCCGGCCGCTGATCGGGTCCGGCCATGCGGGGCAGCCCGTCCGGCCAGGTATCCGGGTCCGGCCGGAACACCTCCCCGCTATCGCTCAGCAGCGCTTCCTCGTTCCAGATGGCGACCGCGTCCTGCTCGACGATCTCGACCCGCAGGCTGCCCGGCCACTGCCGCCGCACCGAGGCCGACTTCACCCAGGCGATGTCCTCCAGCGCACGGCGGATGGCGGCGACATCCAGCGCCAGGAAGCCGCCGTCCAGCAGCGGATCCAGCGCCCGCCGCAGATCGCCCTCGCGCACCCGCTGCAGCTCGCTGTCGAAGCTCACCGCCTGCAGCGGAAACCGGTCCGGGGCAGTGACATGCCGCAGCCCGTAGAAGCCGCCGCCGGCCAGTACCAGCACCAGCACCAGCACGCCACCGCGCCGCGCCATGCGACGCAGGCGCAGGCGTCGATGACGCAACTCCGCCGGGCCCGGCACATGCCGGCGCCGGGACACCGCGCCCACCGGCTGCGAGGCCCTCATCGCGCCACCTCCAGGCTGCCCAGCAGGATCTGCCAGACCAGTTCGTCGAAATCGATGCCGGCGGCGGCCGCGGCCATCGGCACCAGCGAGTGATCGGTCATGCCGGGGATGGTGTTGACCTCCAGGAACCAGGGCTCGCCGTCGTCGTCGATCATCAGGTCCACCCGACCCCAGCCCCCGGCACCCACCGCCTCGAACGCCTGCAGAGCCATCTCGCCCAGCTCGCGCTCGCGCGCCACCGGCAGGCCGCAGGGGCAGTCATAGCGGGTCTCGTTGGAGTGGTACTTGGCTGCGTAGTCGTAGAAATCGGCGGCCGGTTCGATCCGGATCATGGGCAACACGCGACCGTTCAGTAGCGCCACCGTGTATTCCCTGCCCTGAATCCAGCGCTCGGCCAGCAAGACCTGGTCATGCCGGAAACCGGTCGAACAGGCATCGGCCACATCCTCGGGGCGTTCGACCCGGCTGATGCCGATGGTCGACCCCTCCCGCGCCGGCTTGATCGCCATCGGCAGTCCGACGTGCGCAACCAGATCATCCACATCCAGCGGCCCGCGCCGGATCACCGCGTGCCCCGGAGTCGGGATACCCATCGCCTGCCAGATCTGCTTGGTCCGCACCTTGTCCATGCCGATGGCCGAGCCGAGCACGCCAGAGCCGGTGTAGGGCAGCTGCAAAACCTCCAGCGCACCCTGGATCACGCCGTCTTCGCCACCCCGACCATGCAGCGCGATGAAGGCGCGATCGAAACCACCTTCCTGCAGCCGCTCGAGCACATCGGGACCGACATCCACCGCCGTGGCATCGACCCCACGGCGGTGCAGAGCGGCCAGCACGGCGGCGCCACTTTTCAGGGATACCTCGCGCTCGGCCGCCCAGCCGCCCAGCAGAACGGCTACCGAACCCAGATCGCCGGGGCTGACGTCGGACATGCTCATGCCTGTTCCTCACCAATGACCCGGAACTCACGCTGGAGCCGGACGCCGAATTGCCGTTCCACGCAGCCGGCCACATGCTCGGCCAGCTGCTCGATATCCGCCGCGGTCGCTGCACCCTGGTTAAGGATGAAATTGGCGTGCTTGGTCGAGACCACGGCGCCGCCCAGCGTTCGGCCCTTGAGCCCGGCGGCCTCGATCAGGCGTGCCGCATGATCGGCCGGCGGGTTGCGGAACACCGAGCCGCAACTCGGCTTGCCGATCGGCTGGGTCTCGGCGCGGCGCGCCAGCAGCTCGCGGATGCGCTGCATCCCGATCTCGCCATCGCCCGGATCGAGCCCGAGCAGGGCACCGGTAAACCATTCCTCGTCGGGGCCGTCGACCTCGCGGTAGCCGACGCGGAATTCCGCGACCTCGCGCTGGCGCAGGACGCCACCGCGATTCACGGTCTCGACCGCGATCACCCGCTCCCAGGTCTCGCCACCGAAGGCACCCGCATTCATGGCGAGGGCACCGCCCATGGTTCCGGGGATACCGGCCAGAAACTCCGCACCGACCAGCCCCTGGCGCGCGGCGAAGCGGGCGACCTTGGCGCAGGGCGCGCCGGCGTCGGCCCAGATCGTCTGCTCGCCGGCCAGGCGCATGTCGGCGACACCGGGATGCAGGAAGATCACACTGCCGCGCAAACCGCCGTCGCGGACCAGCAGGTTGCTGCCCAGTCCGCACCAGTAGATCGGCTCGTCGCCGGGCAGGCTGCGCAGGAACTGCCCCAGGTCGTCGCGGTCGGCCGGCCGGTAGAAACGGTCGGCGGGTCCGCCGACGCGCCAGGTGGTGTGCCGGGCCATCGGCTCGTTCAGGCGCAACTCGCCGCGCAGCCCGTGATCGAGTGCCGCCGCGTTCATGCGCCGCCCTCCGTGGCAAGCTGCCGCAGCCGATCGCCGACGGTGCCGATGCTGCCGGCGCCGAGGGTGAGCAGGATGTCGCCATCGCGGATCAGGTCGGGAAGACTCAGCAGCAACTCGTCGATATCGTCGACAAACACCGGATTCACCTTGCCGCGTGCGCGGATCGCGGCGGCCAGGGCACGGCCGTCGGCGCCGGCGATCGGCTCCTCGCCGGCGGCGTAGACGTCCGTCATCACCAGGGCATCGCAATCGGACAGTACCCGGGCGAAGTCCTCGAACAGATCCCTGGTCCGGCTGAAACGGTGGGGCTGAAAAGCCACCAGCAGGCGGTGGTCCGGCCAGCCGTCGCGTACCGCCTGCATGGTGGCGGCAATCTCGGTCGGATGATGGCCGTAATCATCGACCACCAGTGCACGACCGCCGGGGAAGCTCATTTCGCCGTAGCTCTGGAACCGACGGCCGATACCCGCGAATTTGTGCAGGGCCTCGACCACGGCTTCAGCCGGCACACCAAGCTCGGTGGCGATGGTGATCGCCGCCAGTGCATTCAGCACGTTGTGGCGACCGGGGAGATTCAGTTCCACGGCGAGCGGGGCCTGATCGTCGATCTGCACCGTGAAGGCAGTGCGATTGCCCTGCTGCCGGATATCGACGGCGCGCACGTCGGCCGCTTGCTCGACCCCGTAGGTTCGCACCGGACGGGTGACGTCGGCAGCCAGCTCGCGCACCACCGGATCGTCGATGCAGAGCACCGCGAGACCGTAGAAGGGCAGATGGTGCAGGAACTCGAGGAACGCGCCGCGCAGGTTATGGAATTTGCCGCCGTAAGCGTCGAGATGATCCGCGTCGATATTGGTAACCGCAGCGATCATCGGCTGCAGGTACAGGAACGAGGCATCACTCTCGTCGGCCTCGGCCACCAGGAAGCGCCCCTCGCCCAGGCGGGCATTGGCACCGGCACTGTTGAGCCGGCCACCGATGACGAACGTGGGATCCAGACCGCCCTCGGCCAGCACGCTGGCGACCAGACTGGTGGTGGTAGTCTTGCCATGGGTCCCGGCGACGGCGACGCCGTAGCGGAAACGCATCAACTCGGCCAGCATCTCGGCCCGCGGCACGACCGGGATCCGCGCCGCGCGCGCCGCCACCAGTTCCGGATTGTCGGCAGCGACCGCGCTGGAGATCACGACCGCGTCCACATCGCGGAGTTGTTCCGCTGCGTGGCCGATGAACACGGTGGCACCGAGACCCTCCAGCCGATGGGTAACCGGCGAGGCTCGCAGATCACTGCCGGACACGGTATAGCCCAGGTTGAGCAGCACCTCGGCAATCCCGCTCATGCCGGCACCACCGATGCCGATCAGGTGCAGATGGCGGACACGACCCATGCTGGCGCCGGGCGTTGCATGCACCCAGGTCTGCTGTCTCCGCAGGCTCATGCCGCCACCTCCAGACAGGCGGAGGCCAGACGATCGGTGGCATCCGGTCGTGCACACTGGCGGGCAGCCCTCGCCATCTGCACCAGCTGCTCCCGCTGCAGTCCACGCAAGCGGTCAGCGAGGGCATCGGGGCTCAAGTCCTGCTGCGGGATCAATTCTGCCGCGCCATGATCGGCCAGCGTGCGCGCATTGGCGGTCTGGTGGTCGTCGACCGCATGCGGCAGCGGCACCAGCCAGGCGGCGACCCCGGCAGCAGCCAGCTCGCTCACCGTCAGCGCGCCGGCGCGACAGATCACCAGATCGGCCCAGGCATAGGCCTCGGCCATATCGGTGATGAAGGTTTCCAGTCGGACCTCGACGCCGGCCTCGTCGTAGGCCGCCCGCGCCAGCGCCGCGGTGCGCTCCCCGCTCTGATGTCGGACCAGCGGCCGCTCCGCCTCCGGCAGCAGGGCGAGCGACGCCGGCACGGTCTGATTCAGCGCCTGCGCGCCCAGGCTTCCGCCCACCACCAGCAACCGCAGCGGGCCGCTGCGTTCGCCGTACCGCTGTTCCGGCTCGTCCAGCGCGACGAACTCACGGCGCACCGGATTGCCGATGGCTTCCGCCTCACCAGCGCCCGGGAAGGTCAAGGCAAAGCCGGACAGGCGACGGTCGGCGATCCGCGCCAGCAAGCGGTTGCTCAGGCCGGGCCGGGCGTTCTGTTCGTGAATGAGCAACGGCCGGCGCAGGATCCAGGCCGCGAGGCCGCCGGGACCGGTGACATAGCCGCCGAGCCCGAGCACCGAGCGCGGCCGATGGCGCCGCACGATCGCCAGGGCCTGAATCAGTGCTCGACTCAGGCTCAGCGGCGCCAGCAGCCAGCCGAGCAAACCGTTGCGTCGCAGTCCGCGCACCGAGAGACACTCCAGCGGCAGGCCGGCATCCGGCACCAGGCGTGCTTCCAGGCCGGCCCGGGTACCGAGCCAGATCACCGGCACACCGCGCTCGCTGAGCGCCCGGGCCACTGCCAGTCCGGGAAAGACATGCCCGCCGGTACCGCCTGCCATGATCATCACCGGGGCCTTATTCATGCTCTGCCCCTCCACGCGCCGAACGCGCACCGGTGGCGCGCAATTCGTAATCCGCCCGCAGCACGAGGGCCAGGGCAACCACCGACATCAGCAGACTGCTGCCGCCGTAACTCATCAGTGGCAGGGTCAGCCCCTTGGTCGGCAGCAGCCCCATGTTGACGCCGATATTGATCAGGCACTGCATGCTGAACCAGAGCCCGACGCCGAGGCAGAGATAGCCGGCAAAGGTCTTGTCCTGGCGCAGACACGCAGCGCCGATGGCGAGAATCCGCCAGCTGATGTAGGCCAGCAGCAGCAGTACCAGCAACACGCCGAGCAGACCGAATTCCTCGGCCAGTACCGCGAACACGAAATCGGTATGCGCTTCCGGCAGATAGAACAGCTTCTGCACACTGGCACCGAGACCGACGCCAAACCATTCGCCGCGACCGATCGCGATCAGCGACTGGGTCAGCTGAAACCCGCTGTTGAACGGATCCGCCCAGGGGTTGAGGAAAGCGGTAAGACGTTCCCAGCGATACGGCGAGGTCACGATCAGGGCCGCGCCGGCCGCCACCGCAACGATCATCACCAGACCGAAACGCCAGAGCGGCACACCGGCGAGGAACAGCACGCCTAGGCCGATCCCGAGAATCACGACGGCAGCCCCGAAATCGGGTTGCAGCAACAGCAGAAAGCCCATGGCACCCAGCACCGCCAGCGGCAGCAGAAAGCCGGCCATGCTGTGCCGGACACGATCACCATGCCGGCTGAGCCAGGCAGCCAGGTAGATCATGGCACCCAGCTTCGCCACCTCGGCGACCTGCAGATTGAACGGACCCATCGGAATCCAGCGGGTGCTGCCGTTGACTTCGCGGCCGACCCCCGGGACCAGCACCAGCACCAGCAGGAGCAGGGAAATCAGCAGGCCGATGCCGCTAAGAACCCGCCAGAACTCGAGGCGAACACTGACCGCGAACCAGCCCAGGCCGTAGGCCAGGGCGAAGAAGATCACCTGGCGCTGCAGGTAGTGGAACGGCGAACCGAGATTGCGATCGGCCAGCGACACCGAGGCCGAGGCCACCATCACGATACCGATCAGCGACAGTGCCAGAATCGCGCCCAGCAGGCGCCGGTCCAGCGCCCCGATCACGCTCTCGGGGCGCTGCTCCATGACCGTACCGGAGAGGGTCTGCAGACTCATGCCGGCAACCTCCCGACCGCGGCGGCGAAGGCGCGACCGCGGGCCTGATAGTTGTCGAACATGTCGAAGCTGGCGCAGGCCGGGCTCAGCAGCACGCTGTCACCGGCGGTCGCCAGTTGCGCCGCCTGCAGCACCGCATCGTCCAGATCCTCGGCCCGATACACCATCGCGTGCCCCTGCAAGGCCGCCGCAAGCTGCGGCGCATCGCGGCCGAACAGGATCACGCCCCGGATCCGCTGATCCATGCAGGCGGCCAGCGGCGCGAAATCGGCACCCTTGCCGTCACCGCCCATCAGGAGCACCAGCGGGCCGGGCATGCCGGCGATCGCAGCCGCCGCGGCACCGACATTGGTTGCCTTGGAATCGTCGAACCAGTCGACACCGGCCTTGCAGGCCAGCCACTGGCTTCGATGCGGCAGCCCGCGATAGCTGCGCAGCGCACTGTCGCAGGCCGCCGGATCAAGCTCCAGCACCTCCGCCAGGGCCAGGGCAGCCAGTGCATTCGTCAGATTGTGACGACCGCGGACACGCAAAGCCGATGCCGGCAGCAGGGCGCGTGACCCGCGCATCAGCCAGGTCTCGCCGTCGTGCTCGCTCAGACCGTAGCCCCCGCTCGCTGCCGGCAGCGAACCGGAAAACAGGATGGTCCGGCGGCGGGGCTGCGCCATCGCCATGACCACCGGATCGTCGGCGTTCAGCACCATGACACCGTCACCGCGGTAGATACGGGCCTTGATGTCCGCATAACGCCCCAGGTCACCGTGTCGATCCATGTGATCGGCACTGACATTGAGCACCACGGCCGCCAGCGGCCGCAGACTGTCGGTGGTCTCCAGCTGAAAGCTGGACAACTCGAGCAGATAGGCGTCCGGGGCCGGTTCGCGAATCAGGTCCAGCGCCGGCGTTCCCAGATTCCCGCCCACGGCGACATCGCTGCCGGCGGCCTCGGCCATGGCGCCCAGCAAGGTAGTGACCGTGCTCTTGCCGTTGGACCCGGTAATCCCGACCACCGGGGCATTCGCATGCCGCGCGAACAGCTCGATATCGCCGAGCACCGGAATCCCGGCAGCCCGAGCCTCATCCAGCAGCGGCAGATCAGCCGGCACTCCGGGACTCAGCACCACGCGGTCGGCGGACAACAGCAGGTCGGGGTCGAGCGCACCCAGGGCCAGCGGCCGGTCCACCAGTGCGGCAGCCTCCCCGGCACCGGGCGGCTGGGCACGACTGTCCATGGCCCACAGGGCGCCTGGCTGCCGGCGCAGGAAACGCAGGCAGGACAGACCCGTGGCGCCGAGTCCGACCACCACCGTGCTGCCTTTGCTGTTGTGCGTCTCGGTCATCATCAGCGGATCTTCAATGAGGCCAGACCAATGAGGACCAGAATCACGGTGATGATCCAGAAACGGACGATCACGCGCGGTTCCGGCCAGCCCTTGAGTTCGAAATGGTGGTGCAGCGGCGCCATGCGGAAGATTCGGCGGCCGGTGAGCTTGAAGGACGCCACCTGCAGGATCACCGACACGGTCTCCATGACGAACACGCCGGCCATGATGAACAGCACCAGTTCCTGGCGCGTCACCACCGCCAGCACGCCGAGGGCGGCGCCCAGCGCCAGAGCGCCGACGTCTCCCATGAAAACCTGGGCCGGATAGGCGTTGAACCAGAGGAAGCCGAGGCCGGCACCGACCAGCGCACCGCAGAACACGACGACCTCGCCAACCCCGGGCACGAACGGAATGCCCAGGTAGCTGGCGAAATAGAAGTTGCCCGAGGCATAGGCGAAGACCCCCAGCGCACCGCCGACCAGAACCGTCGGATTGATGGCGAGGCCGTCGAGGCCATCGGTCAGATTCACGGCGTTGCTGGAGCCGACGATGACGAAATAGGTCAGCGGTATGAACCACAAACCCATCTGCCAGCTGACATCCTTCAGGAACGGCACGATCAGGGTGGTCTCGACCGCGTCCTGTGCGGTCATGAACAGGATCACCGCCGCCAGCACGGCCACCACCGACTGCCAGAGATACTTGCTGCGGGCACGCAGGCCGCGGGAATTACCGAAACGCAGCTTCAGATAGTCGTCGATGCCGCCGATCACACCGAAGGCCAGCGTGGTCAGCAGCACGATCCAGACATAGCGATTACTCAGATCCGACCACAGCAACGTGGCCGCGGCGATCGCCACCAGGATCAGCGCGCCACCCATGGTCGGGGTGCCCGCCTTGACCAGATGGCTGCTGGGACCGTCGTCCCGCACCTGCTGGCCGATCTGGTGCTGACTGAGCCGGCGGATCAGATACGGGCCCGCAATGAACGAGAAGATCAGCGCCGTTAGCACGCCGAGAATCGCGCGCAGGGTCAGGTACTGGAACACGCGGAAGCCGCTGTGATAGGCCTCGAGCCACTCTGCCAGGTGCACCAGCATCAGCCTGCCTCCTCGCCGGGTTGCGCCGGGGCCAGCGCCTGCACCAGTTGATCCATGCCCGCGCTGCGTGAGCCCTTGATCAGCACTGCCACCCCCGCATGCAGCTCCTGCCGCAGGCACGCCTGCAGAGATGTCTTGTCGTCAAAATGGCGGCCGCCGGCACCGAAGGCGTCGACGGCCGCAACGCTGAGCGGGCCGACGGCGAACAGCCGCTCGACCCCAGCTTCCCTGGCGGCATGCCCCGCGGCGGCATGCAGAGCGGGGGACTCCGGGCCCAGCTCCGCCATGTCGCCCAATACCAGCCAGGGTTCCAGACCTTGTTCCGTGAGGACGGCGATGCCGGCCGTCAGCGACGAGGGGTTGGCGTTGTAGCTGTCGTCGATCAGGCGGCTGCCGGCGACGCCCGTCAGGATCTGCAGACGGCCGTGTTCCGGGCGAAACGCCGCGAGGCCGGCGGCCACGTCCGCCAGCGGCACTTCCAGTGCCAGCGCGGCACCGGCCGCGGCCAGCGCGTTCTGTCGGTTGTGCCGTCCCGGTACCGGCAGACGCACCTCGACGGTTTCGTCGCGAAAACGCATCTCCAGGACACCGTCAGCTTGCTCCTGACCACACAGATCGGCGTTACCTTCCAGCGAGACCGTCAGCGTCCGCCGTGACCCCGCCAGTTCCCGCCAGAGTCCGGCAAAGCGGTCATCGGCATTGATCACTGCCACGGCGTTCGCCGGCAGCCCCGCGAACATCTCACCCTTGGCCCGCGCCACGCCTTCGAGCGACCCGAAACCTTCCAGATGCGCCGGCCCGGCGTTCAGCACCACACCGACCTCGGGCTCGGCCAGCGAAACCAGCCAGGCAATCTCGCCGGCATGGTTGGCGCCCATTTCGATGACGCCGAAGCGGTGCTCGGCAGACAATTCGGCCAGGGTCAGCGGTACGCCGATCTCGTTGTTCAGGTTGCCGCGGGTGGCGAGCGTGGTGCCGGCGCGCCCGAGAATCGAGGCCAGCATCTGCTTGACCGTGGTCTTGCCGTTGCTTCCGGTCACCGCCACCAGCCGCGTCGGCAACTGCCGCCGCCAGTGCCGCGCCAGTTCGCCCAGGGCACGACGCGTATCGGGCACCTCGATAGACGGCTCAGCATCGGCCCGTCCATGCTCGCAGAGCACTGCCACCGCGCCCTGATCGCGCGCCGCGAACAGATAGTCGTGACCGTCGAAACTCGGACCGCGCAGGGCGATGAACAGACTGCCGGGGCGGATCTGCCGGGAATCGGTGCTGATGCCCCGCCAGTGCGCATCACCCCGGGCTCGGGCATCGGTCAAGGCGGAGCCCAGTTGCTGCAGGTCGAAGGTGATCATGAGCTCGCCTCCTGCAGCAGGTCGCGCACGATCTCGGCATCGTTGAAGGGGCGCGGACCGTCGGCACCGACCTGAACGGTCTCGTGTCCCTTGCCCGCCACCAGCACCACATCCTCGGGCGCAGCGCGCTGGATCGCCTCGGCGATCGCCTCGGCGCGGTCATGGACGACCATGGGCGCGAGGCCGCGAAAACCGGCGAGGATGTCGGCAACGATCTGCTCGGGCGGTTCGTTCCGCGGATTGTCATCGGTAATGATGACCTGATCGGCATGGCGCTCGGCCGCGGCCGCCATCAGCGGCCGTTTGCCGCGATCCCGATCACCGCCGCAGCCGAACAGGCAGATCACGCGGCCATCGACATGAGCACGCAGACTGCACAGCGCTGCCTCCAGCGCACCGGGTGTATGGGCATAATCCACCACCACCAGCGGCCGTCCGGCGACATGCAACCGCTGCATCCGACCGGGCACCGAGCGCAGCGAGGCCAGAGCCTCCTGGATCGCGTCTATCCGCCAGCCCAGCGCCACCAGGGCACCGATCACGGCGAGCACGTTCTGGGCGTTGAAGCGGCCGAGCAGCGGCAGATCCAGGGCAACGACGCCCACCGGGGTCACCGCCTCAAGCAGGAATCCGGTGGCATGCGGGCGGAAGGATGTCACCACCACATGGGCATCGCTGTCGGCCTGCATGGAGTAGCCGATACGGTTGATGTCGGAATGCAGCGAGCGTCTTACCGAACAGCCGAAACTGTCGTCAAGATTGATCACCGCGCTGCGCAGCCCCGGCTGCCGGAACAACAGCCGCTTGGCTTCCGCATAGGCCTGCTCGGTAATGTGATAGTCCAGATGGTCACGGCCGAGGTTGGTCAGTACGGCGACGTCCACCACCGTGCCATTGAGACGGCCCTGGAACAGGGCGTGGGATGACGCCTCCATGACGACGTGGCCGGCACCGCCATCGCGAAACCCGGCCAGCAATTCCTGCAGGCGTGCGGCATCCGGCGTGGTATGCGTCGCGGAATCGAGATCCGGATAGAGACCGTAACCGAGGGTGCCGATGACCCCGCATGGCGCGCCTTCCCGGCCCAGAACCTGCGCCAGAAAATGGCTGACCGAAGTCTTGCCGTCGGTTCCGGTCACCGCCAGCACCGGCAGATCCGCGGAAGGATGACCGTAGACTCGCGCCGCCAGCTCACCCAGTCGCCGTCCCAGGTCCGGCACCGGGACCGTCGGCACCGGCAGGGCGGCGTCCGGCGCGATACCGCTGACCGGCTCCCAGGCGACCGCAACCGCACCCTGATTCACGGCATCGTCGGCGAATTCCAGACCGTGGCGACGGGCGCCGGCGCAGGCCGCGAACAGATACCCCGGACGCACCGTCCGGCTGTCCACGCCGATACCCGTCAGCCGGGGATTGCGGGCATCGTCGATGCCCGCATGTCCCAGCACATCGGCGAGCCGCGGCGACCCATGCGGTGCGACGGCGCTCATGGCTCCCCCTCGCGCATCGCGGTCAGCGACGGTGCGTCTTCCCTGCGCGCGTCCGGCGTCAGGTTCATCAGGCGCATCGCGCCGGCCATGACCTGGCCGAACACCGGCGCCGCGATCTGCCCGCCGTAATAGGCTTCGCCACCGGGCTCGTCGAGCATCACCACCATGGCGAGACGCGGATCGCTGACCGGTCCGACGCCTGCGAACCAGGACACGTAGTGATCGCTGGAATAGCCGCCGGCAATGGACTTGCGCACCGTGCCGGTCTTGCCGGCCAGTCGGTACCCGTCGACAGCGGCCCGGGTTGCAGTACCGCCGGGCTCGACTGCCGCCTCCATCATGGCCAGCAGGGCATCCGCCGTCTCGGGACGCATGACGCGCGTGCCGCGCACCTCCTCGTCCAGCTTGACGAAGGACACCGGACGCAACTCGCCACCATTGGCGATGGCGGCGTATGCCTGCGCCAGTTGCAGCGGGGTCGCCGACATGCCGTAGCCGAAGCTCAGCGTCGCGCGGTCTACGCTCGATCGCGGCGCTGCTGCCGCGAGCGTGCCGGCTGACTCCCCGGGATAGCCGCTGCCGGTGGTGCGGCCGAAGCCGAGACCGCCCAGCAGGTTCCACAGACTCTCCTCGGGCAACTCCAGCGCGAGCTTGGCGGCGCCGACATTGCTCGACTTGCTGATCAGCGTGGTCAGATCGATACGCCCGAAGTCACGCACATCGGTGACCGTGTGGCGGCCGACGCGCATGGTCCCCGGGTGGGTATTGAGAATGGTGTCGGCATCGGCGATGCCCGCTTCCAGGGCCGCCGCGACGGTAAACGGCTTGATCGTCGAGCCGGGCTCCCAGGCGTCCACCACGGCGCGGTTGCGGTGCACACCGCCGCTCAGCTGACGGCGATTATTGGGGTTGAAGGCCGGCTGGTTGACCATGGCCAGGACTTCGCCGGTGCGGGTATCCATCAGCACCAGCGAACCACCGCGGGCGCTGTTGTTCTGCACGGCACTCTTCAGTTCGCGATAGGCCAGGAACTGCAAGCGGCGATCGATACTCAACTTAAGGTCGCGGCCGGGACGCGGTTCGCGCAACTGTTCCACGTCGGCAATGGTGCGACCGAGCCGGTCGCGCAGGACGCGCTTGCTTCCGGGCGTTCCCCGCAGCCAGCTCTCATAGGCAAACTCCATGCCCTCGAGACCGCGGTCGTCGATATCGGTAAAGCCGAGCAGATGGCCGACCGTCTCACCGGAGGGGTAGAAGCGCCGGTACTCGCGCTGCACCGCAACGCCCGGCAATGCCAGCGCCATGACGCGCTCCGCCTGGGCCGGCGACGCCTGCCGGCGCAGGTAGACGAACTCCCGCTCACGACGTGACTCCAGACGCTGCTGCAGCGCGTTGCGATCCAGACCCAGCGCCTCGGCCAACTCGCCCAGGTCGGCACCGGAATCGAGCAGGTTACCGGGGTGCGCCCACAGCGACTCCACCGGCGTGCTGATCGCCAGCGGCTCGCCGGTGCGATCCTGAATCATGCCGCGATGCGTGGGTATCGCCGTGGTACGCAGGTGTCGCGCATCACCCTGCAGTTGCAGAAAGTCCTTGTGCAACACCTGCAGATCCACCGCCCGGGCTGCCAGCGCCACACACAACAACGCCAGCACCAGCAGCACCATGAAGTACCGCCAGGTGACCAGGCCCTGCCCTGTTGCCTGTCTGTCGCTCATCATTCCCCCGAGGCCCGATCACCGCTTTGCCGCGGTAACGGACTCGCCCCCCGCTTTTCCAGAATCACCACATCGCCGGCGGCCGGCAGACGCATGTCGAGACGCTCGCGCGCGAGACGCTCGATGCGTCCATGCGTCGCCCACGCACCCTGCTCGAGCTGCAGCCGTCCCCACTCGGCGTTCAACTCGTCACGCTGCCGGTTCTCCTGCTCCACGGCCGAAAAAAGACCGCGGCTTTCATGCTTGCTGTAAACCACACCCAACGCGCTGGCGGTCACGGCGATCACCAGCCCGGCCAGTACCAGTCCCTGACTCAGACCGCTCATGCCATGCGCTCCGCAACCCGCAGCACGGCGCTGCGCGCGCGCGGGTTGGATGCATCATGGCGATCGCCGAACAACGGCTTTGCCACCGGCCGCAGCGACGGCCCCTGCGGTGGCGCCGCCACCGGAATCCCGGGCGGCAGATCCGTGGCACCTCGCGAGGCGCGCATGGCGCGCTTGGTGAGGCGGTCCTCCAGGGAATGAAAACTGATCACCACCAGCCGGCCACCGGGCCGCAACCAGCCCGGCACCGCGGCCAACAATGCTTCCAGCGCCTCGAGCTCGCCATTGATGGCAATGCGAATCGCCTGAAAGGTGCGCGTTGCCGGGTGTTTGTGGCGCTCCTTGCGCGGCATCGCTGCAGCCACCAGCTCGGCGAACTCAAGCGTTGAATCCGGCAGCCCCTGCTCGGCTCGGGCACGACAGATTGCCGTCGCAATGCGACGCGCGAACCGCTCTTCACCGAACACGCGCAGAACCCGCGTCAGTGCCTGCTCGTCAATATCCTGCAACCAGTCCCTGGCGGTCTGCCCACGGACCGTATCCATGCGCATGTCCAGCGGACCGTCGCGCAGGAAACTGAAGCCACGCTCGGGCTGATCCAGCTGTGGCGATGACACGCCCAGATCGAGCAGCACGCCATCCACCTGTTCCAGCAGATCGTCTGCCGCCAGCAGTTCACCGAGGCCGCGGAACGAGGCATGCACGACGCGGCAGCGGGAATCGGCGCCGAAGTGATCCTGCGCATGAGCGATCGCATCGGGATCCTGATCCACCAGCCAAAGGCGGCCGGTCTCATCAAGGCGCTCGAGGACCGCAGCCGCATGTCCGCCGCGACCGTAGGTACCATCGATGTAGAAGCCGTCTGCGCGCACAGCCAGACCCTCCACCGCCTCGGTCAGAAAAACCGACTCGTGCCGGTTGCTCGGGACTGCAGTCACAACGACAGGGACTCCAGCTCTTCCGAGAGCTCGAAGTCCTGCGCCGCCTCCTCCAGCCACTGGCTGCACCGCTCACCCCAGACCGTCTCGTCCCAGAGTTCGAACTTGTTGCCCTGTCCGATGAGCACGGTTTTCTTTTCCAGACTCGCGAAATCGCGCAACGGCGGCGGCAGCAGAATGCGGCCACTGCCGTCGAGTTGCGTCTCTGTGGCGTGCCCCATGAGCAGACGCTGAAGACGGCGCGTCTGGGGCTTCAGGCTAGGCAGTGCAATCAGCTTGCGCTCGATCAGTTCCCACTCGGGCAGGGGATAGACCAGCAGGCAGCGATCCGGGTCGACCGTCACCACAAGCTCGCCTGCACACAGGGTCATGAGCTTGTCCCGATACCGGCTGGGAAAGCTCATGCGCCCTTTCGCGTCCAGATTGAGATGTGCGACTCCGCGGAACACGATTCTCCCCGACTACCCCGTTTGCGCCCTTTTGCGCCACTTTTTCCCACTTGCAGACACTATAGGTAGCGGGCAACTCGGGTGTCAAGGCATTCCGACGGAATTCTTCCTGTCGCAACAGACACTTACGAAACATCCGAAAGGATCGTTCCAGATCAGCAGACCGGCTTTTCTTTATGACTGGAAATCAGTCTGTTGGGGAATCTTTCTCGGATCGACTGGAATCAGAAGGAAAACGGAAAGAGAACAACAGGATGACACGGGCGTGTCATCCTGTTGTCATTTGCAGACGAGGAGCCGGCCTGTAAGCCGGGTTCTGTCAAGAACAGTCATTCATCTGGGACGCGTGTCACCACGCGCCTCTAGCGACCTACCCGGGAGCAGTGCGGGCCACACCATTGCTCCCCTATTTGGTCTTGCTCCGGGTGGGGTTTACCGTGCCGCGGCGTGTTGCCACCCGCGCGGTGCGCTCTTACCGCACCTTTTCACCCTTGCCGGCGCCCGCAGGCGCTTGGGCGGTATGTTTTCTGTGGCACTTTCCGTAGGCTCGCGCCCCCCAGGCGTTACCTGGCACCCTGCCCAATGGAGCCCGGACTTTCCTCCACCGGCTAACCGGCAGCGACTGTTCGGCCGACTCCGTGGAGGATCATACCAGAGGCCGGTCCGTCGCGATGTCGCGCGCCATCACTGATCACCACCCGAGAGCGCCAGAGCGCGGGCGTAGAGCTGCCGCCGCGGCTGACCACTGAGCCTGGCCGCCACCGCGGCCGCGCGGCTCGCCGGCAGTTCGGCCAGCAGCACCTGCAACAGATTGTCCTGCTCCAGACGGACCGCGTCGTTGGCGCCGGCTGCGACGGCGCCCGCGACCACGATCACGAACTCGCCCTTGCACTGCATCGGATCGCCCTCGAGCCAGGCGGCAAGATCCGCCAACGGTGCGCGGCGCACCGTCTCGAAACTCTTGCTGAGCTCGCGCGCGACGGTCGCCGACCGCTCGCCACCGAAGGTCGCGGCAAGATCGCGGACACAGGCAAGCACCCGGTGGCTGGACTCGAGCAGCACCAGCGTGCGCGTCTCCTGGCGCAGGGCCTCCAGCCATTTGCGACGGGCGGTCGGTTTTGCCGGCGGGAAAC
This sequence comes from Ectothiorhodospiraceae bacterium, assembly GCA_003565775.1. Lineage (GTDB taxonomy): Bacteria > Pseudomonadota > Gammaproteobacteria > Nitrococcales > Aquisalimonadaceae > Methylonatrum. The sequence goes on from PXAT01000138.1 coordinate 56,067, forward strand.
CCTCGAAGCAGAACCGATCGGTGGGCTGACCGGAAATGGACAGGGCGGCAATGATGCTGCTGGGCCCGGGCACCGTGCGTACCGGCAGTCCGGCCTCATGCGCCGCGCACACCAGACGATACCCCGGATCGTTGACCAGCGGCGTACCGGCGTCGCTGACCAGGGCCAGATCGAGGCCCTGCTGCAAGTGCGTGATCAGGCTGACCAGCCGCGCCTCTTCATTGTGCTCATGCAGACTGACCATCTCCGCGCGAACGCCATGATGACTCAGCAGGCGCCCCGTATGACGGGTATCCTCTGCCGCCACCAGCGGCACGGCTGCCAGCGTCTGGATGGCGCGCGGACTGATATCGCCGAGGTTTCCGATCGGCGTCGCCACCACGTAAAGGATTCCGGACTCGGCCACTGGGGTTCCTCCTGGTACTGCCTCAATTGATCCGCGCCGACGGGTTGATACACTCAGGAAACATGACCGGATCCGCGACCGGATCCGCGCCTCAACATCAGGGATTCCCGCCCACCATGCAAGCGAGCACATCCTCCGCCATCGTTCGTCTGGTCATCGTCGGCCTGATCCTCGTCGCGCTGGCCGCCTGCGAGACCACACCGCCGCCGGACGCCGAGCCCGAGGCCGCCGAACTGGCTGCCGAAGCCCGGGCGCGCGGCGATCTCGACCAGGCCCTGGCCCTCTACCGCGAGGCACTGGAGGACACGGAGGACGAACGCGGACGCGCACTGCTGCAACTCCGCACCGCCGAGATCCTGCTGGCGCAGGGTGAACGCGAGGCGGCCGAGGACCGGCTGGAGGCGGCCCGCCTGGAAGAACCGGATGCACTGGTCGATGATCTGACAGCTGCACTGCGCGGCCGGTTTGCCATTGACGACAACGAACCTGACGCAGCCCTGGAGCTGGTCAAGCCGCGGCTGCCCGGCGAAGCCGGCGCCCGCGGTCAGCTCAAGCTGGTGCAGGCGGAGGCCCTGGCCGCTCTCGGGCGGTATCTGGAGAGCGCCGAAGCCTATGGCGAGGCCGAGGATCTGCTGCGTTTGAGCGACGACCGGGAGCGTGCTCGCGAGGCACTCTGGCAGGTCCTGATGGATGCGCCGATGAGCGACCTGCAGGAGATCATGCCGCCGCCACCCGATGTGTTCGGTGGCTGGGTGGAACTCGCCTTTTTCGTGCGCAGCCACCGCTTTGACAGGGAGCGCCTGGAAGAGCAACTGAGCCAGTGGGCCGAGCGGTATGCCGATCATCCGGCCGGCGAGCGCATTCTTGCCCGCGCCATGGACGAGATGGATCGACCCCGGGTCGCGGCCGGTCGTGTCGTGGTCCTTCTGCCGCTGAGCGGCAATCTGGCCGACGCCGGGCGTGCCGTCCGTGACGGCATGCTGGCCGCCCATTTCAGTGACAACGGCAGCGATCGCCGCCCGCAGCTGCAGTTCATGGACGTCGGCAGCGACGGCAAGGCGCCACGCGACGCATACGAGAATGCGGTGGAATCAGGCGCGGAGTTGATCATCGGTCCGCTGACCCGGGACGACGTCGAAGAGGTCGTTATCGGCGGCGACCTGCCAGTGCCGTTACTGGCACTGAACGGTGTCCCGGCCGGCACCACGATCCCGCGAAACCTGTTCCGCTTCGGTCTGATGCCGGAGCATGATGCGGCAGCAGCGGGGCGCTTTGCCGCCGCACGCGGTTTCCGCCAGGCGCTGGTTTTCGTGCCGATGGACGACTGGGGGCGCCGCGTGAACGCAGCCTTCACCGACGCGTTCGAGGCGGCGGGCGGCGAGGTCGTTGCCCGCGAGGCTTATACCAGCGGCGAGCGCGACCACGCCAACACGCTGCGTCGTCTGCTGGGCGTTTCCGGCAGCCGTGGCAGCGGCGAGGCGCGCATGCGCCAGGACGCGGATATCCTTTTCCTCGGCGCCTTCCCGGACAATGCGCGCATCATCATGCCGCAGATCGCCTTTCATCACGGGGAAGATCTGCCGGTCATTGCGACCTCGCATGTCTATACCGGCAACCGCGACGACCGCGACAGTGACGTCGAGGGACTGGTGTTCATGGATGCACCCTGGATGGTGGCCAATGAAGGGCCGGCACCACGCCGGGCCGAGCTGGCCCGCCACTGGGAGCGGCAACTGGCCGATCAGGGCCGACTGGTGGCCATGGGGCTCGACACCTACCGGCTGATCCCGCTGCTGCGGCAGGCCCGGGAGGGGCGGCTGGACGACCTCGAAGGGGCCACTGGCACACTGACCATGGGCCACGACGGCGAGGTGGTTCGCGAACTGATCCCGGTACGTTTCACGGAGCGTGGCGTGCAGCGTCTGCGTCACGACAACGGCGACGAAAAGCCGGAGTGAGCGAACGCCAGACCACGCGCGAACAGGGTCAGCTGGCCGAATCCCGGGCCCGCGCCTTCCTCGAGCAATCAGGGCTGACGCTGCTCGACGAAAACTGGCAGGCCCGTTGCGGAGAGCTGGACCTGGTCATGCGCGACGGCGAGACCATCGTCTTCGTCGAAGTTCGCTACCGCAGCTCTCCGACCTGGGCCGATGGTGCCACCACCGTGGATAAACGTAAGCAGGCACGGCTGATCCGGACCGCCCAGCTCTGGCTGCAACGACACGGTAATCCGGATCGTCCCTGCCGCTTCGACGTGGTCAGCCTCGGGCGTCAGGCAACCCCCGACTGGATCATCAACGCCTTCGGCGAGTAAACGGGACCCGGCGATTGACCCGGGCCTCCGCTCTTCCTGCACACGACGCGTGAAATACGTGGTCGCTTTTCTTACAGTTGCGGCGTTGTCAGCCGACGGCGAGAGGATCAGCCCTGCTCATGGATTCACACGATCGCGTTATCCGACATTTCCACGACAGCATCCACACCAAGCAGCTGGCGATGAATCAGCTGGCGCCGTCCATCGTGCGCGCCGGCGGTCTGCTGGTGCAGGCACTGGGCCGCGAGAACAAGATCCTTAGCTGTGGCAACGGCGGCTCGGCCGGAGACGCCCAGCATTTCTCCTCGGAACTGCTGAACAGATTCGAGATGGAACGCCCCGGCCTGCCAGCCGTGGCCCTGACCACCGACAGCTCCACGATCACGTCCATCGCCAATGACTACAGCTATCGGGAAATCTTCTCGAAACAGGTACGCGCGCTGGGCCAGTCCGGAGACGTACTGCTGGCGATCAGCACCAGCGGCAACTCGGAAAATGTCGTGGCGGCAGTGCGGGCGGCCCACACCCGCGACATGCGCGTGGTGGCGCTGACCGGTCGTAATGGCGGCGAGATGGCGGCGCTGTATGACGAGGGCGATGTGGAGATCCGGGTACCCTCGACGGTAACGGCAAGAATCCAGGAAGTGCACCTGCTGGTGATCCACTGCCTCTGCGACATGATCGATCACACCCTGTTCGGCGGTGACTGAAGTGATACGGCCGCGCCTGCCTGCCCTCCTCCTGATTCTGCTTGTCAGCCTGACTCTGGCTGCCTGCGCCCCGTCCCGTGTCGACCAGGTGCGTGATGACGGCACTGCCGCAGAGTCGGGGCGGAGCTTCAGTGACCGCATCGCCGATCAGCGGCTGCGCAGCCGCATTGTCGGCCGTGTGCTGAACAGTACCGAACTGCAGGATCGATCTCACGTCAACGTGAAGGTCTTCAACGGTGTGGTGCTGCTGACGGGGGAGGTCAGAAAACGCGAGCCGGCCAGGGAACTGGCGGATTTCGCCGACAGCCTGGACGGCGTGCGCCGCGTCCACAACGAGCTGGTCGTGGCCGAGCTCAGCTCGGTGCTGGCCCGCAGTCGCGACAACGTGATCCGCAGCAGCGCCGTGACCCGGATCCGCTTATTGAGGGAGCCGGAAGGCTTCGATTACCAGCGGGTTTCCGTGGCAGCCGAGCGGCGGCGCCTGTACCTGCTGGGCCAGGTCACGCGCGCCGAAGCCGATGCCATCACGGAGAGTGCACGTCGTATCTCCGGCGTGCGCGAGGTGGTCAGACTGTTCGATTACCGCGACTGACGCCCGGCCCGGACGACATGATCCCCTACTTCACCACCCGCAGATGCGGACGACTGTCAGGGGAGCTGCTGTCGCCGCTACCATCCGATGAACCATCCGGCGGCGGCGCGCCGTCATCGCTGTCACTGAACAGCATGCCCTGGCCATTCTCACGCGCATAGATCGCGGTGATTGCCGGCGTCGGCACCCAGACATCCCTCGGTTCGCCGGCGAATCGGCCGCTGAAGAACACCGCTTCCATACCGAGATCGAGATCACGCACGGCCCGCGGCGAGATGTTCAGCACCAGACGGCCGTTATCAACGTACTCCAGCGGCGCCTGCAATTCGGAATGATCCGCATCCACCAGCAGGTACGGCGTCAGCCCGTTGTCGACGATCCAGTCGTACAGCGCACGGATCAGGTAGGGGCGGCTCGAGGTCATTGTCGGGCTGCTGGACATGGTCAGACCCGCATGGTCCGTTCCACATCGCTCAGGCTTTCCTGGAACGAGGTCCGGGCGAACAGGCGTTCGGCGTAGCTGGTCAGCGCCGGCGCCTTGTCACCGACGTCGATGCCGTAGCGCGGCAGACGCCAGAGCAGCGGTGCCAGTGCACAATCCATCACCGACAGCTCGTCACTGAGGAAAAACTCCGCCTGTTCGAACAACTCATCGCTGGCGATCAGGCTTTCCCGCAGGACCTTGCGATGCTTGGTCAGTCCGGCACCGGACGTGTTGTCCAGCGCATGCAGCACCGAATACCAGTCGTTCTCGATGCGATGCAGGGCCAGCCGCGCCTTTGCGCGCGAGACCGGGTCGATCGGCATCAGCGGCGGATGCGGAAACCGCTCATCAAGATATTCGACAATGGTACGGGTGTCGTACAGTGACAGATCGCGATCCACCAGGGTCGGCACACCGCCATAGGGGTTGAGGTCGATCAGGTCTTCCGGCACCGCCGCCATGTCCACGGAATGGATATCGACAGTGATGCCCTTCTCCGCGAGGACAAACCGAATACGGTGGCTGTAGGGACAGCTGGCACCGGAAAACAGGGTCATGATGGAACGTTTATTCACAGCAGCCATCAGGCGCTCCCTAATCGGGTCGGAGAGTGGGTCGACGCTGAGGCGTCGCGGGCTCCGGCCCTCGATGGATCCGAGCCGGAAACCGCTTCATTGCAGTCATTCGGACCAGAGTCGGAAAAACGGAAACCGGCACGGGCCGCGAGGCGGCCCGTGCCGGTGGCTCACCAAAGCCGGAGCTAGTGTACGTCTTTCCAGTATTCCTTTTTCAGCAGGTAGGTAATACCCAGCAAGATGAACAGGAAGATCAGGACATACACGCCCAGACGCTGGCGCTCGGCTTTCACCGGCTCGGCCATGTAATCCATGAAATTGGTGATGTCGCGCGTAAAGCGGCGATACTCGGCCGGGCTCATCATGCCGGCCTCGTTCAGTTCGAAGCCGACCAGCCGTTCTTCGCCGTTGACCTCTTCGCGCACCGGATCAGGCAGGCCCTGCAGCTCCTGCAGCACGTGTGGCATCGAAACGTTGGAGATCACCGTATTGTTGACCCCGAGCGGCCGTCCCTCGTCCCTGTAGAAGCCGTTCAGGAACGTGTAGACCCAGTCCGGGCCATGCCGGCGGGCGGTCATGGTCAGATCCGGGGCGGCCACGCCGAACCAGTCCTCGGCGTCCTCACTGGTCATGGCATTGCGCATGACATCCACGGCCTGTACGCCAGGCATGAAGATCAGAAACTCTTCCACGTCCTCGTCGCTCAGCCCCAGATCCCGGGCCACGCGGTTGTAACGCATCAGTTCCGCCTGGTGACAGGCCATGCAGTAGTTGGCAAAGGCCTGCGCACCCCGCTGCAGCGACTCCTTGTCGTGCGGATCCACATCCGCACTCATCTTGCCGTTGACCGGTGCGGCACCCGCAGACAGCGCCGGCACCAGGGCGAGGATCAGAATCATCAGGAATGTCTTCATGGCATTGTCACCCTTTCCGGTACCGGCCGGGTTTTCTCGAGACCGAAGTAGGTGTAGACCCACAGGAACAAGAAGTAACCGAAGTAAATGGCGGTAAAGATGCGAGCCAGCATCGTGTAAAGACCCGTAGCCGGTTGCAGCCCGAGATAACCGAGCACCACGAAGCTGAGGAAAAACAACATCAGGGCAACCTTGTAGCCCAGGCCGCGATAGCGGATCGAGCGTACCTTGCCGCGATCGATCCACGGCAGGAAGAACAGGATCATGACTGCCGCGCCCATCACCACGACCCCGCCGAAACTGTCCGGAATCGCGCGCAACATCGCGTAATGCGGCGTGAAGTACCAGACCGGCGCGATGTGATCCGGCGTCACCTGAGGATTGGCCGGCTCGAAGTTCGGCGCCTCCAGGAACAGGCCGAAGAACTCGGGCATGTAGAACAGGATGATCGAGAAGAAGATCAGGAACACCACCAGGCCGAAGGTATCCTTGACCGTGTAGTACGGGTGGAAGCGGATACCGTCCTTCGGCGTGCCGTCCTCGGCCTTGTTCTGCTTGATTTCGACCCCGTCCGGGTTGTTCGAACCGACCTCGTGCAGCGCCAGGATGTGCGCGACCACCAGACCGATGATCGCCAGCGGCAGCCCCACCACGTGCAGCGCGAAGAAGCGGTTCAGCGTGATCTCGGAGATGACGTAATCACCGCGGATCCAGAGTGCGAGATCGCTGCCGATCACCGGAATGGCGCCAAACAGGGAGATGATCACCTGAGCACCCCAGAACGACATCTGACCCCAGGGCAGCATGTAGCCGAAGAAGGCCTCGGCCATCAGCGCCAGGTAGATCAGCACGCCGAACACCCAGAGCAGCTCGCGCGGCTTCTGATAGGAGCCGTACAGCAGCGCCCTGGCCATGTGCAGATAGACGACAACGAAAAAGGCCGACGCGCCGGTGGAATGGATGTAACGCATCAGCCAGCCCCATTCCACATCACGCATGATGTACTCGACCGACTGAAACGCGCGATCGGCGGACGGCTGGTAATTCATGGTCAGCCAGATGCCGGACAGGATCTGGATGACCAGCACCACCAGCGCCAGCGAGCCGAAGTAGTACCAGAAGTTGAAGTTTTTCGGCGCGTAGTACTCGCCGATATGCTCATTCCACAACTTGGTTGCGGGAAAGCGCGCGTCGACCCAGCCCATGAGGCCGCCGGAACCCGTCTTCGTCTCGCTCATTAGGCCTCTCCCTCGTCTTCGCCGATGAGGACCGTGTTGTCATCGATGAAATAGTACGGCGGCACCTCGAGGTTGGTGGGTGCCGGAACGCCGGAATAGACCCGTCCGGCCAGATCGAAATACGAGCCGTGGCACGGGCAGAAGAAGCCACCATGCCAGTCACGGTCAATGCCGGCCGGACGTTCGTCGGGGCGGAACAGCGGCGAGCAGCCGAGATGGGTGCAGATGCCGACCATCACCATGATTTCCGGCTTGATCGAGCGGTGCTTGTTCTGCGCATATTCGGGTTGCTGCGGCTGATTCGATTCCGGATCACGCAGCACGCCCTCGAGCTTGTCGAGATCGCTGATGTTGTCCTCGGTGCGCTTGAACACCCACACCGGGTTGCCACGCCAGACGACGTTGACCAGCTGGCCCGGCTCCAGTTGCGAAATGTCGACCTCCACGGGTGCACCGGCAGCCTGCGCACGCGCGCTCGGCTTCCAATAGGAGAGGAAGGGAACTGCCAAGAAGGCCGCACCGACACCGCCGACCACGCCTGTTGTCGCGGTCAGGAACCGGCGTCTGCTCTTGTCTGCGCCATCCTGATTCATCTGGAACTCCCTGCTTGGATAAAAGCAATTCGGACTGGTTGCCGAAAACTGGCCCGGGTTCGGAAGGAAAGCCGGGTGAGGCGGACACACGTCGACCAATGTCCACACAGGACACGGCGCGTAAGGATCCAACATCCGCCCTGCCGGGTCAAGGTAAAGCAGCCCGGCGGAGGGCCTTGCAGTGCAGTTCATGCTAGAGTTTTTCGCGGGTTTTTTACAGTGGTCGGGGAATGGTTCCGGGCGTGCCACGGGCACCATCCTGCTCGTCAGCGGTTTGCCCCTGTCAGGTGCCACCAGGAGATCAGGAAAAGTCATCATGCAGGCCCGTCGCGTCATACGCTTTCTGCTCGGATATGTGCTGCTCGGCGCGCTGGTCGCGGCAGGCATCCTTTGGCTCTATCCGGAATGGTCCGGTTCCGAGCCCCCGTCGCGAGTCGTGGAACTGCGCGAGGCACCGGTGAGTGCCGACGCCGATGACCGGGCGAGACGGCAGAGCGGGCCCGTTTCCTATGCCGATGCTGTCGACATGGCGGCACCCGCTGTGGTGAACATCTTTACCAGCAAGCAGCTCAGCCGCGAGGATCATCCCCTCCACGACGACCCGATGTTCCGGCATTTCTTCGGTGACGGCGGGCCTGAAGAGGATACCCGGCGGCCGCAGCAGACCGAGACCAATCTCGGTTCCGGTGTCATCGTCAGCGACAGTGGCTTCATCCTGACCAACAATCACGTCATCGACGGTGCCGACGAGATCCAGGTCGCGCTGGCCGACGGCCGCTCTGCCGTCGCCGAGGTGGTCGGCACCGATCCGGAAACCGATCTGGCAGTCCTGCGCATCGAGCTGGACGATCTGCCGGTGATCACCCTGGGGCGTTCCGAGGATGCGCGGGTCGGCGACGTGGCGCTGGTCATCGGCAACCCCTTCGGCGTCGGCCAGACGGTGACTCAGGGCATTATCAGCGCGACCGGGCGCAGCCAACTCGGCCTCTCCACCTTCGAGAACTTCATCCAGACCGACGCCGCCATCAATCCGGGCAACTCCGGTGGCGCCCTGATCAATGCCATGGGTGACATGGTTGGCCTGAACACGGCCATTTTCTCGGGCTCCGGCGGTTCTCACGGTATCGGCTTCGCGATTCCGGCAGAGCTCGCTCAGGGCGTCATGGAGAGCATTATCGAAACCGGCCGCGTGGTCCGCGGCTGGGCCGGGGTCGAGGTTCAGAACCTGACCCGGCAACTGGCGGAATCGTTTGCGCTGGATCGGCCGCGCGGCGTGCTGGTGGCCGGTGTCATGCGCGGTGGCCCGGCGGACCGGGCCGGCTTGCGTCCCGGCGACCTGATCCTCGAGATCGAGGGCGAGACCGTGCGCAACGCCCAGGATCTGCTGCGTCTGGTCACCGAGCGGGCACCCGGTCAGACGCTGGCGGTCAGCGGGGTCAGCGATGGCGAGGCGGTGGACTGGAGCGTGCAGGTGCGGGAACGACCGCGTCTGGAAGAGATGCGATAAGTCGCGACACCCCGGCAAGATGCAACCCGCGCTTACAGCACGCGGCCGAGCGCCTGAAGGAATGCGGCGTTCTCCTGCGGCGTACCCACGGTCACGCGCAGGCAGTCCCGCAACATCGGGTGACTGCCGTCCAGGCGCTTGATCAGCACCCCCGACTCGCGCAGTCCGAGGTGAGTCTTCGCAGCAGCACCGCCAACGGTCCGGAACGTCAGGAAATTGGCCCGACTCGGCCAGACCCGAGCGACACCGGGCACCTGCGCCAACGCGGCCGCCAGGCCCTCGCGATCATCCCTGATCTGCCGGCTCTGCTCGCGCAGCAGGGAATCCTGATTCAGGGCAAAGGTCACGCTGAGTTGAGTCAGCACGTTGATATTGTAGGGCAGTCGGCACTTCTCCAGCTCATCGATCCACTGCGGATTGGCGACCAGAAAACCCAGCCTGAGACCGGCCAGACCCATCTTCGACAGGGTTCGCATGACCAGCAACTGCGGCCGGCCGGGTACCTGATCGATAAAGCTCTCGCCGCAGAACGCGTGGTAGGCCTCGTCGACCACCACCACGCCGGGCGCAAGATCCAGAATCTCCTCGATCTGTCCGCGGTCGAAGGCATTGCCCGTGGGATTGTTCGGGTAGGCCAGATAGATGATCGCCGGCTGATGGCGATTGATGGCCTCGCGCATTGCCGGCATGTCGAGGGAAAAATCCTCGGCCTGCAGCGGCACCTCGACGAATCCCATGCCGGTGAATCCGGCAATCAATCGGTACATGGCGAAGCTGGGCCCGGGACTCAGCACCGTTCGCTGCTCGCCGCCCAGCGCCATGCCGAGCAGCTGAATGAGCTCGTCCGAACCGTTGCCGAGCAACAGCCCGGCCGCTTCCGGAACACCCTGGGTGCGCCGTAACCCGGCCTTCAGCTCCGTGGCCTGCGGATCCGGGTAACGATTGATCGCGGCATCACGCAGCAGCTCCAGCCACTGCCCGCGCAGGGCCTCCGGCCAGACGTAGGGATTCTCCATCGCGTCCAGCTTGATCAGGCCGGAAGCGGGCGGCACATGATAGGCCTGCATCTCCTGCACCGCCGGGCGCACGAGACGGCGGATCAGCGACCCGGCATCAGTCACCCGATTCCGCCTCGACCCGGTATTCGGCGGAGCGTGCATGGGCGGTCAGGCCTTCGGCATGGGCCAGCACGCTCGCCGGTTTGCCCAGATGCACGGCCCCGGCCGGACTGCAGTGGATGACGCTGCTGCGCTTCTGGAAGTCGTAGACCCCGAGCGGCGAGGCAAAGCGCGCGGTGCGCGACGTCGGCAGCACATGATCCGGACCGGCGCAGTAATCCCCCAGCACTTCGGCGGTATGCCGACCGAGGAAGATCGCACCGGCATGGCGGATCCGCCCGGCCATCAGCTCGGGTTGCGCCACCGACAGCTCGAGGTGCTCCGGCGCGACCGCGTTGACCACCTCCTCGGCCTCGACCAGGTCGCGGACGCAGATCAGGGCGCCACGGCCGCTCAGCGAGGCGCGAATGATGTCGGAGCGCTCCATGCCGGGCAGCAGGCGCTCAATGGCATCCTGCACGTCGTCCAGATACCTCGATTCGGGACAGACCAGAATCGCCTGCGCGTCCTCGTCATGCTCCGCCTGGGAAAACAGATCCATGGCGATCCATTCCGGGTCGGTCTGGCCGTCGCAGACCACCAGGATTTCCGACGGGCCGGCGATCATGTCGATGCCCACGGTACCGAACACACGTCGCTTGGCCTCCGCCACAAAGGCGTTACCCGGGCCGACGATCTTGTCCACCGCCGGCACCGTCTCGGTGCCATAGGCCAGCGCCGCCACCGCCTGCGCTCCGCCGATCGTAAAGACGCGGCTCACGCCGGCCAGCCAGGCGGCGGCCAGCACCATCGGCTCGAGTTCACCGTCCGGGGCCGGCACCACCATGACGATGTCCTGCACACCGGCGACTTTCGCCGGCACCGCGTTCATCAGCACCGATGACGGATAGGCGGCCTTGCCACCCGGCACGTACAGTCCGACCCGGTCCAGCGGGGTCACCTTCTGGCCGAGCACCGTGCCGTCACCGTCGTCGTAGCTGAAACCCTCGATCTTCTGGCGTTCGGCGTATGCGCGAATCCGCCGTTCGGCGAACTCCAGAGCCTCCCGCTGCTCGGTCGGCAAGGCGCGGAAGGCCTCCTCCAGACGAGACAGCGGCAGGTCCAGCTCACTCAGGCTGGCCGCCGACAGGCGATCGAACTTTTGCGTGTAGCGCAGCACCGCGGCATCGCCGTCGCGACGCACGTCCGCCAGAATGTCGCGCACCACGTCCTCGACACGGTGTTCGTGACCGGCATCCCAGTCGGTCAACCGACGCAGGGCTGCCCAGAAATCGGGCTGCGTGGTACTCAGTCGGGCGATGTCTACCATGGTCGTCTCCTCAGTCTTGCGCCAGGCTCTGCTGCAAGCGTGCGAGAAATTCCTTGATCGGCCGGTGCTTGAGCTTCATCGAAGCGCGATTGACCACCATCCGCGAACTGATATCAGCGATATGCTCCAGCGGCACCAGGCCGTTGGCCTCGAGGGTTCGCCCGGTATCAACCAGATCGACGATCAGATCGGCCAGGCCGGCGATCGGAGCCAGTTCCATCGAGCCGTACAGCTTGATGGTCTCGATCTGGCGGCCCTGCTCGGCAAAGTACCGGCGCGTGATATTGACGAACTTGGTCGCGACCCGGAGCGTGCCCGGCCGATGCTGCGCTTCGGGGAAGCCGGCCACCATCAGCCTGCAGCGGGCGATTCCCAGATCCAGCGGCTCGTACAGGTCGGCGCCGCCATGCTCCATCAGCACGTCCTTGCCGGCGACCCCCAGATCAGCCGCACCATACTGCACGTAGGTCGGCACATCAGTGGCGCGCAGCACCACCAGTTTGACCTCGGGCCGACTGGTGTCCAGCACCAGCTTGCGGCTCCGCTCCGGGTCGTCCACCGGTTCGATCCCGGCGGCCGCCAGCAACGGTAGCGTGTCGTTCAGAATACGCCCCTTGGACAGGGCGATGATCAATTGCTCACTCATCGGACCGGATTCCTTGACTGCCGTCCGCCTCAGCCGGGCACACGCCGGATCTCGGCGCCCAACTGAGCCAGTTTTTCCTCGATGCATTCATAGCCGCGATCGATGTGGTAGATGCGGTCCACGATGGTTTCGCCGTGCGCCACCAGCGCTGCCAGCACCAGGCTGGCAGAGGCGCGCAGATCCGTGGCCATCACCGGCGCCCCGGTGAGATGCGGCACGCCCTGGCTGAACGCCGTAGTGCCTTCCAGTCGGATATCGGCGCCCATGCGCTGCATCTCGAGGACGTGCATGAAGCGGTTCTCGAACACCGTTTCGGTAATCGTTGCGGCACCGTCAGCAATCGCGTTCAGAGCACAGAACTGGGCCTGCATGTCAGTCGGGAATGCCGGATACGGCGCAGTGCGGAGACTCACCGCTTTGGGCCTCGTGCCTTCGGCCATCTCCAGTTCGATCCAGTCCGGTCCGACACGCACGGTGGCCCCGGCCTCGCGCAATTTTGCCAGCACGGCATCCACCAGGTCGGCACGTGTCTCGCGAAGCCGCACCCGCCCCCCGGTCATCGCCGCAGCGACCAGATAGGTACCGGTCTCGATGCGATCGGGCAACACATCGTAACGCTGACCATTCAGCCGTTCGACGCCGTCGATGACAATGGTATCGGTGCCGGCACCGCTAACCTGCGCACCCATGGCATTCAGGCAGTCGGCCAGATCCACGACTTCCGGCTCACGCGCCGCGTTCTCGATAATGGTGCGCCCGTCGGCGAGCGTCGCGGCCATCATCAGGTTCTCGGTGCCGGTTACAGTGACCATGTCCATGACGATGCGCGCACCATGCAGGCGCTTGGCCCGGGCCTTGATATAGCCGGCCTCCACCTGAATATCGGCACCCATCCGGCTGAGCCCTTCGATATGCAGATTCACCGGCCGCGAACCGATGGCACAACCGCCGGGCAGAGAGACATCCGCCTGGCCGAAACGCGCCAGCAATGGCCCCAGAACGAGAATCGAGGCGCGCATGGTGCGCACCAGTTCGTAAGGGGCGAAACAGCTGGTCAGGGTCCGCGGATCGACTTCGATGCGCATGCGCTCGTCGACCGTCAGGCGCACACCCATGCGTCCGAGCAATTCCATGGTGGTCGTGACGTCGTGCAGATGCGGCACATTGCCAATGCTCATCGGGCCATCGGCCAGCAGAGTACTGGCCAGAATCGGCAGAGCCGCGTTCTTGGCACCGGAGATGCGGATGCTGCCGTCGAGTCGACGACCACCCTTGATAATCAGCTTTTCCATGATCGGGCTTCTGTGCTCGGGGCGACGAGACCGGCCGCCCGGGATATGCAGGTGCTCACTGGCCGCGGACCGGGTCGTCGGTCCGGAGCGCGGGGACGAAATGCAGTCAGGTCTCGCGCTGATCCCACTCGGCGGGCGTCATCAGACGCGTCAGGGACAGCGCATGCAACGCTCCCGAATCCATCTGCTCCCTGACCGCCTCGTTCACCAGACGATGCCGGGCCAGCAGGGGCTTGCCCTCGAACGCCGGGCATATCACCACCGCCTGAAAATGCTGACCATCCCCACTGACCTCGGCCACCGAGCCCTCGAGCCCCGCCTCGATCAGGCGCTTGACCTGTTCCGGTTCCATCATGCTTGCAACCCCTGTTGTTCCGTGTCCGAGACCGATGATTCCAGCGCCAGGATCTCGCGCACGCCGCAGGCATCGGCGATGGCGCGAATCTGATCCGGGACGCGGCTGAATGCAACGTGACCACCAGCCTGCCGCGCGCGCCGCGTCCAGGCCAGCAGCAACGCCACACCGGCGCTGTCGGCCCGCTGCACGCCAGCCAGATCCAGACGGCCGTTGGCGGCGAAATCGACGGTCTGCTCTACCTCGCGCCAGATTGCTGTCACCGAGCCGAAGCCCAGCTCCCCTTGCAGCGAGTACGACCCCGACGGCTCACGCGTCAGGCTTGCCGGGCGGTCAGTCATCATCGTTGCCGTCCCCCATGCTGGTGAGGAAACGCCCGATCAGGCGTTCAAGCACCAGCGCCGACTGCGTCAGCGTGATCTCGTCACCCTCTTCCAGAAAGAAATCCAGCCCGCCGGGATCGATCGCGATGTACTGCTCGCCCAGCAGTCCGGAGGTGTAGATCGATGCGCTGCTGTCTTCCGGGATCTCATTGTAGTTACGATCAATGGTCACCGTGACCACCGCATCGAAACTCCGCGCATCCAGCTCGATGGATTTGACCCGACCGACCCGCCCCCCGGACATCGTCACCGGGGCCCGCTCGCGCAGCCCGCCGATATTGTTGAACCGCAGTTGCACATCGTAGCCATCCAGCGTCTGGAACAGCGGGATGTTGCTGACCTGCATCGCCAGCCCGAGAAAGGCGGCAAAACCGGCCGCGACAAAGAGCCCGACCCAGATTTCGACACTGCGTCCCATGTTCATCTCCAACTCCGACTTAGCCGAACATCAGCGCGGTGAGGACGAAATCCAGCCCCAGCACTGCAAGTGAGGTATGCACCACGGTGCGCGTGGTCGCCCGACTCACGCCTTCCGACGTGGGCTCGGCATCATAGCCTTCGTAGACCGCGATCCAGCTGGCCACGAAACCGAACACCAGACTCTTGATCACGCCGTTCATGACATCATCGCGAAAATCCACCGATGCCTGCATCTGACCCCAGAACGGACCGTCATCCAGCCCCAGCGCGCCGACGCCGACAAAATACGCGCCCATGATGCCGAGGAAACTGAAGATGGCGGCCAGCAACGGCATGGAAATGAAACCGGCAAGCAGGCGCGGGGCGATCACACGACGCATCGGGTCCACCGCCATCATCTCCATGCTCGACAGCTGTTCCGTGGTCTTCATCAGACCGATCTCTGCAGTCAGTGCGGAGCCGGCGCGACCGGCAAACAGCAGCGCGGTCACCACCGGCCCGAGTTCGCGCAGCAATGACAGCGCCACCAGCACGCCAAGCGAATCCTGAGCACCGAAATTGACCAGCGTGTTGTAACCCTGCAGCGCCAGCACCGCGCCGACGAAGGTCCCGGACACGACGATGATGATCAGCGACAGGACGCCGATGGAATAGATCTGGGCCAGAACCAGCCCGGGTCGCAGCACCAGACTCGGAAGCCCGGCCAGCGCATGCCAGAGAAACAGCGAGGCGCGGCCGAGCCGTGACAGCGAGCCCAGGGTCGACCGACCGATGCGCGCGAGGAAGTCGGTCATGGCGCCTTGCCCAGCAGATCATCATCCAGCGAATCCGCCGGGTAATGAAACGGCACCGGCCCGTCCGGCAGGCCATGCATGAACTGCCGGACCCACTCCGACTCGGACGCCATCAGCTCCTCCGGGGTACCCGACTCCACCACCTTCCCCTGGGATACGACATACACCAGATCGGCGATACGCGCCGTCTCGGCGACATCGTGCGAGACGATGACGCTGGTCAGACCGAGCGCGTCGTTCAACGTCCGGATCAGCGTGACCAGCGCACCCATGGAGATCGGATCCTGTCCGGCGAAGGGTTCGTCATACATGATGATGTCCGGGTCCAGCGCGATCGCGCGGGCCAGAGCCACCCGGCGCGCCATGCCGCCGGACAATTCCCCGGGCATCAGATCACGTGCGCCCCGCAGCCCGACCGCCTGCAGCTTCATGAGGACCAGGTCGCGAATCAGCATTTCCGGCAGATCGGTATGCTCGCGCAGCGGAAACGCCACGTTCTCGAACACATTGAGATGCGTGAACAGGGCACCGCTCTGAAACAGCAGACCCATGCGCCGGCGCAGGGCATACAGCTGACGGTGACGCATCTTGTGGACCACCTGTCCGTCCACCGCCACCGAGCCCGCATCGGGACGCAGCTGACCGCCGATCAGGCGCAGCAGGGTGGTCTTGCCGGTGCCGCTCGGCCCCATGATCGCCGTCACCGAGCCGCGAGGTATGCGAACATCGACGCCGTTGAAGATCACGTTGCGGCCGCGTGCGAACGACAGATTCTGAATGTCGACGAGGCAATCGTCGTCGGAGACTGGGGCGGCCATGAGTTCCTGTTTTCAAACGAGCGAGCCGGCGAATGGCGGTCGAGTATCGGTGAAGGGCAGAAACGAGTCAAATCAAGGGCTGGCGGCGTTTTTTCCGGTCGCGCGCACGCCTGAGCAAGCACCGAAGCCAGTCCCGCGCGGGACAGATGAGGCGCCAGGGCAAAGGCAAGCGTAATGCTGACGATTCTGCTGGCAACCCTGCTGATCGGCCTGCTGGTGCTGGCCTGGAGCGCCGACCTGCTGTTGCGGCAGGCGGCGCGACTCGCGGAGCGCCTCAATGCACCTCCGTTACTGCTCGGCGTGCTGCTGGTCGGTCTCGGCACCTCGGCACCGGAATTACTGGTGTCAGCCGTCGCGGCCTTCGACGGACGAGGCGACATGGCCGCCGGCAACGCCATCGGCTCGAACATCGCCAACCTGGCGCTGGTACTGCCCCTGACGGCGCTCCTCGTTCCGCTGCGATCCGCATCGGGTCCGCCGCTGATCGCGTCCTGCGTGCTCCTCGGCATCACGCTGTGCGTGCCTGTGTTGCTGTGGGATGGCCAGCTCAGTCGAGGCAACGGCGCAGTCCTCTTGCTGGCGCTTGTGCTCGCGCTTTTTTGGCTGGCCCGGCGTCGTTCGCCGGAGGTGGCGGCGACGGCCACATCGGACGCCCCGCCATGGCGCCCCTTGCTGATGGCCCTGACTGCGCTGGCACTGCTGCTGCTCGGCGCGCGCGTGGCGGTCTGGTCGGCGGCGGAACTGGCCCACCTGTTCGGGCTCAGCGAACTGGTCATCGGCCTCAGCGTGCTGGCACTCGGCACCAGCCTGCCGGAAATCGCCACCTGCCTGGCGGCAGCCAGGCAACGCCAGGGTGCACTGCTGTACGGCAATCTGCTGGGGTCCTGTCTGTTCAACCTGCTGGGTGTCCTGGGTCTTGCCGCAGTGATCCAGCCGTTGCCGCTGCCGACGGTGTTCCTGACCCGCGACTACCTGCTGATGAGCCTGGTCACGCTGGGCGCCGGCGCCCTGCTGCACCGACGGCGCGGGACCGGCCTGACCATCGCGCTGCTGTTGCTGGCGACCTACATCGGCTATCAGTGGCTGATTCTGGGAGCACACTGACGGATTCCCGCGTTCGCGCGCTGGCGTCCGAATGGTTAGAGACAAGGCGCGCTACGCAAGGCGACAGTCGGGCGAAGATGCGACCTGACCGGGGCTCCGATGCCGAGCGGGCGGATACCGGCTCCGGAACCGCTGCAAGGGCATCCCTGCCCGCTTGACGATCGCGCCCATGCGATCGACATTACTCTGCCGACATCCGCCCGCTCGGCTTCGCGCGTGTGGCGCACCCGGGTTACGTGGCTTCGGCGCCAGCCCGGATCCGGCACGGCAGTTCGGGCCGGGGTCAGGGATTCCCTCGGAGGGATGTCGGCCGCAGGGGCGCGGCCGTCAAGCCCCGTGGATGGGTTCACGGCGGTCCCGGAGAGGGAATGCCTGACCCCGGCTAGGCACCGAACCGTGAGGCTGGCACCCACGTCGAAAGCAGTTGCTAGCTGACCAAACCCGGTGTCGGGCGCAGACGCAGAAATCAGACAGTGTGTCCTTTGGTTCTCGCAGCCAATCCGGGGCTTGCTATGATCCGGCGACGGTCAGAGACGACACGAGGAAACGACTTGCACAACGAAACGCCGGATGGTGTCCAAAGCCGTCGCCTGGACGAGGCCAGCCTGCTGCGCATGGCGCGCAGTGTGCTGGACCTGGAAGCGAACGCGGTGCGGGCGCTGATCGAGCGGATTGATGGCGACTTCGCCGAGGCCTGCCGCCACCTGATTCAGTGCAGCGGCCGCATCGTCGTGCTCGGCATGGGCAAGTCGGGGCATATCGGCGGCAAGATCGCCGCCACGCTGGCAAGCACCGGATCGCCGGCCTTTTTCGTCCATCCCGGCGAAGCCAGCCACGGTGATCTCGGCATGCTGACCCGCCATGACGTCGCCCTGATCCTGTCGAATTCCGGCGAGACCGGCGAACTGGTGACCATCCTGCCGCTGATCAAGCGCCTCGGCATCCCGCTGATCGCGCTCACCGGGAACCCCGGCTCGACACTGGCCAGCGCCGCCACCGTGCATATCGACGTCAGCGTCGCGCAGGAGGCCTGCCCGCTCAATCTGGCGCCGACATCCAGCACCACCGCCGCCCTGGCCATGGGGGATGCGATCGCCGTGGCGCTGCTGGAAGCACGCGGTTTCACCGCCGAGGATTTCGCCCGCTCGCACCCGGGCGGCCGGCTCGGCCGCCGCCTGTTGCTGCTGATCGACGACATCATGCATCAGGGCGAGCGGATACCGCGGGTGCGGGATACGGCACCCCTGCGCGATGCGCTGGTCGAAATGAGCGAGAAGGGACTCGGCATGACGACCGTGCTCGATGCGGACCATCGGCTGGCCGGCATCTTCACCGACGGCGACCTTCGCCGCAGCCTCGATCAGGGCATCGACGTGCATCGGGCGCTGGTGCGCGATGTGATGACCACCGGTGGTCGCACCATCGCGCCGGGCGCCCTCGCTGCCGAAGCGCTCCGTCTGATGGAAGAGCACAAGATCAATGCGCTGGTGGTGGTCGACCGGCAACAGCAGGTGGTCGGCGCGCTCAACATGCACGACCTGCTGCGTTCCGGAGTGGTGTGAATGAGCGGCGATGACAACAGCCTGGCGCATCTGCCCGACAAGACACTGCTGCGGCGCGCCGGCGACATCCGCCTGCTGGTGCTGGATGTAGACGGCGTGCTCACCGATGGCACGCTCTGGTACGGCGATCACGGTGAACAGGTGAAGGCTTTCAACAGCCTGGATGGCCTGGGACTGGCGCTGCTCCAGCGCGAGCAGATCGCCGTGGCCCTGCTGAGTGCCCGCGATTCTGCGCCCCTGCGCCAGCGGGCCGCGGAACTGGGGATCCACCATCTGATGCTGGGCCGGCACGACAAGTCCGCCGCCTGGCAGGCACTGCTCGACACCTGCGGCGTCAGAGCCGCGCAAGCCGCGTACGTCGGCGACGACCTGCTCGATCTACCGGTACTGCGTCTCGCCGGACTGGCGATCACGGTACCGAACGGCCACCCCGCCCTGCAGCAACGTTGCGACTGGTGCACCACCCGCCACGGCGGCGCCGGCGCGGTGCGCGAGGTCTGCGAACTGATACTGGCCGGTCATGGCCGGCTGGAGGCCATCATCCAGGAGTACGCCGATGGCTGAGATGCTGGTGCCGCGCGCCTCGCGACGTCGCCTTTTCCCTTGGATCGTCCTGGTCCTGCTGGTGGTGGTCGGCTGGTGGGTTCTGGACGAGCAGATGCGGCCCGTCGGGCCGCAGGACGTGACGCGCGAGGAACCCGAGGAAAGGCAACCGGACTATTTCATCGAGGATTTTCACACCGTGGCGCTGAACGAGAACGGGGAACCGGCCTGGGAGTTGCGCGGCCCGCGCATGCTACATTTCATCGATGAGGATTTGTGGCTGATCCGCTCGCCAGACCTGCTCTACCACAGTGACGGGGGTGAACCCTGGCACCTGGTCTCGGACTCCGGGCGCGCCTGGGCCGGCTTCAGCGAAGCCGTTCTGGAAGGCGAGGTGGTGGTGAATCGCGAGGCAGGACCGGACCATCCCTGGTCGCGCCTGGAAACCAGCGAGGCCTGGCTGTATCCGCCGGAGCGGCTGATCCAGACGCAGCAGCCGGCGATCTACCGGACCCGCGGCGCCATTCTCGAGGGCGTTGGTGCCAGAGGCGAACTGGCGAGCGACCGCCTGAACATTCTATCCGAGGTAAAATCACGCTATGCGCCGGAAACCGATTGAAACTGTCGCGCGGTGGTCGCTGATCACCCTGCTGTGCTGCGCCGGCGCCGCCATGGCCGGGCCCTCGGGCAACGAACCCATCTATCTGGATTCGGATACCGCCGAGCTGGACAGCACCACCGGCATCAGTGTCTACACCGGTGACGTGATCATGACCCAGGGCGTGCGCCGGGTAACCGGCGACCGGATGACGGTCTATACCACCGAACAGCGCGAAGTCCGCCGGGTCGTGGTCGAAGGCCGTCCGGCGGTCTGGATCGAACGGCCGGCGGATCAGGGCGAACTGCTGAAGGGCGAGGCACCGCGCATGGAGTACTTCACCCGGGATCCGGAGCGCGTGATGCTGTTCGAAGGCGGCACGGTCACCCAGGGGCGCAACACGGTGTCCGGCGAGACCGTGGAATACAACCTGGAAACGGAAGTCGCCAGGGCGCGAGGCAAGGAAGATCGCAGCGAGCGGACCCGCATCGTGCTGTTCCCCGAGGATGGCAACGACGACGAATGAGTACCCTGCGCGTCGTCGAGATCAGCAAGGCCTACCGGCGCAAGCGCGTGGTCGAGGACGCGTCACTGCACGTCAGCAGCGGCGAGGTGGTCGGTCTGCTCGGTCCGAACGGCGCCGGCAAGACCACCTGCTTCTACATGATCGTCGGTCTGGTGCCGGCCGACACCGGCCGAATCCTGCTGGATGACCAGGACATCACGGCCATGGCGATGCACAAGCGCGCACGCCGCGGCGTCGGTTACCTGCCCCAGGAAGCCTCGGTTTTTCGCAAACTGAGCGTGATGGACAATCTGCTGGGGATTCTCGAGACGCGGGCCGAGCTGGATGCCGAACAACGTCGCAACACGGCGCTCGAGCTGCTCGAGGAATTCAACGTGGCGCACCTGCAGGATCAGGTCGGGATCAGCCTGTCCGGCGGTGAACGCCGGCGCGTCGAAATCGCCCGTGCCCTGGCCGCCAACCCCCGATTCATACTGCTAGACGAGCCGTTCGCCGGGGTCGACCCGATCTCGATCGGCGATATCCAGGATATCATCCGGCATCTGGCGGAGCGCGGCATCGGCGTCCTCATCACGGATCACAACGTGCGCGAAACCCTCGGCATCTGCAGTCGCGCCTACATCCTCGGCGAAGGCCGCATCATCGCGGAAGGCGACGCCCCCACCATCCTCGCCAACCAGCGCGTGCGCGATGTCTACCTCGGAGAAAGCTTCCGGCTATAGGGAGGCACTGATCAGTTCCCACGCCTGCGCCGAGACTGACCTTGGTCGGTTGGCAAGGGCAATCGGCTTGGGTGCAAACCCGCACGTATGTTGCACAGCCGGGGGTAAGGCATTCCCTCTCCGGCACGAACGACGGTGCCGGTGAGAGCCATCGTCAAAGCCACGTCACCCGGATGAACCGCCCACATCCGGCCGCCCGGCATCGGAGACCCAAACGCAGCTCGGACGGGAATCGAGATCCACGGAATGATTACTGCGCTGCGCAGCCGGCAATAGCGACAGGCAAGAGTCGGGCCAACTGTTCAATCGCAGACCAATATCGGCTAGGATACGCTCCTATGCTGATTGGTTTTACGGTTTCCCAGATTGACCCGCTGACGCGCCAGACACGAACCCTGGCGGCGAACGTGCATCCGCCCGGTTACTCAGCGGGCATCTTGCGAACGGGAGTCGGTACCGCATGAAGCAATCCCTGCAACTTCGTCTTGGTCAGAGCCTGACCATGACGCCACAACTGCAGCAGGCTATCCGCCTGCTGCAGTTGTCGACTCTCGAACTGCATATGGAAGTGCAGCAGGCGCTCGACTCGAACCTGATGCTGGAGCCTGCGGATGACACGGATGACGGTGCCGAGGAAAACGAGACGGACGTCGACAAGGGCGAACAGAGCGAAACGGCCGAGGCCGAAACAGCCCAGGCCGACAGCGTGCGTGACGCCGCAGAGCGTGACGTCAACGAAAGCAGCACCACCACGAGCAACGAAGACATCCCCAAAGACCTGCCGGTGGATTCCGACTGGGGCGATATCTACGACGGCACCACGTCCTACAGCGCGCCAGCGGATGAAGACGGCCGCGACGCCTGGGAAAACCAGACAACCGGTGGTCGCAACCTGCAGGATCATCTCCGGGAACAGGCGAGCCTGGCGCGACTGTCGGACCGGGATGCCGCGATCGCGGAGGCCATCATCGACTCGGTGCGGGACGACGGCTATCTCTGCAACGGGCTTGACGACATCCGCAGCGCACTGCCCGAAGAATGGCAGGTGGAACTGGATGAGATCGAGGCCGTGCGCCACCTGATCCAGCGCTTCGACCCGCTGGGCGTCGCGTCGCTCGACCCGCGCGAAGCCCTGCTCCTGCAGCTGGACACCCTGACACCGGACACCCCGTGGCTGGCCGAGGCGCGACTGCTGGTGGATCAGCACCTCGATCTGCTGGCCACCCGCCAGACCGCGCAGTTACTGCGCCGGCTGAAGCTTCGCCAGGAGGAACTGTCGGAGGTTCTGGCCCTGGTCCGCACGCTCGACCCCCGGCCCGGCTCCCAGATCAGTGACAGCACCGCCGAGTATGTGGTGCCGGATGTCTTCGTGCGCCGCGAAAAGGATGACTGGCGGGTCGAGTTGAACCCCGAGGCCGCCCCCCGGGTGCGGGTCAACAGTTATTACGCGAGTCTGGTCCGGAGGGCGGACAACAGCCAGGACAACAGCACCATGCGCCAGCACCTGCAGGAGGCCCGCTGGTTCATCAAGAGCCTGCGCAGCCGCAATGACACCCTGCTGAAGGTGGCGACCTGTATTGTCCGGCACCAGCGCGACTTCTTCGAACACGGCGAAGAGGCGATGAAGCCGCTGGTTTTGCGCGAGGGGGCGGAAGAAGTGGAAATGCACGAGTCCACGATCTCCCGGATCACCACATCCAAGTACATGTACACTCCGCGCGGCACCTTCGAGTTCAAGTATTTCTTCTCGAGTCATGTGCATACGGTGGATGGCGACGAATGCTCGGCAACGTCCATTCGCGCCCGCATCCGGCGTCTGATCGGTGAGGAGGACTCGGCGAAACCGCTCAGTGACAGCCGTCTTGCGGAAATCCTCAAGGACGAAGGCATTAATGTCGCGCGGCGGACTGTGGCAAAGTATCGCGAGGCGATGTCGATTGCGTCATCCAATGAGCGCAAGCGCATCGCCTGAGTGGCCACTGCCGGGGACGTCCCGGGCAGAACCACCGGCCGGAGTCTGATTCCGGAGCGCACCAAGGAGAACAGCATGCAGATCGATGTAACCGGACACCATGTGGAACTCACCGATTCACTGAACGATTATGTGGCGCAGAAATTCGACCGCCTCGAGCGGCACTTCGACAACGTCGTGGATGTGCATGTCATCCTGACCGTCGAAAAGCTGCAGCAGAAAGCAGAGGCCACGGTGCAGATCAGCGGCGCCAAGCTGTTCGCTGATTCCATTGCCGACGACATGTATGCGGCCATTGACGGCCTGGTCGACAAGCTCGATCGTCAGGTGAAGAAGCACAAGGAAAAACTGACCGACCATCGGCGCAGCGAGGGCGCCCAGGCCAAAGCCATGGGCGAGGAATGAACCACGCTGCAAATTGTTGACCGGCAGCGACCGGACAGTTTTCGCCTTCGGCCCGGCGCGTCGCTGACGCGCCGGTCTTCCAATCAGCGCCGCTGAGTACGCGCGGCACCGTGGCGCGGGATACCTGATTCAGAATGATCAAGATTGCCGATCTGATTACCCCGGAGCGTATCGTTTGCGACGCGGATATCAGCAGCAAGAAACGGGGGCTGGAACTGCTCAGCGAACTCGTCGCCCAGCGTGATGCGAGCCTTCAGGCCGGCGTCGTGTTCAACAAGCTGATCAGTCGTGAGCGACTGGGCAGCACCGGCCTCGGCCATGGCGTCGCCATTCCACACGCCCGGATCGAGGGTATACCGAGTGCCAGCGCAGCCTTCGTCAAGCTGACCGATGGCGTGGACTTCGACGCCTTTGATCAGCAGCCGGTGGACCTGCTGTTCAGTCTGGTGGTGCCGGAACACTTCACCGACGAACATCTGCAGATCCTCGCGCGGCTGGCAGAGATGTTCAGCGATACCGACTTCTGTCGACAGCTGCGCGATTGCAGCGATGCAACCTCGCTGCATGCCCTCCTGATTCACTGGGACACCAGCAGCCAGGGTGGTTGAGCCGTGCGCCAGCGCGGACGCACGGCGGCGGAGCATGCCGGGAACCCTGTTGCTCGTGGCGGATCAGGGTGTTCTTCTGACCGGCGAAAGTGGGACCGGCAAAAGCCTGCTCGCGCTTGGCCTGCTCGATCGGGGCCACACCCTCATCTGTGACGATGTCGTCGAGCTGGAGCGGCGCGGTGACGCACTGCTCGGCTTTTGCCCGGACGCCCTGACGGCCACGCTGGAACTGCGGGGCGCGGGGCTGGTGGACGTGCGGACGCTGTTCGGCAACGGGTGCTGGCACCGACAGACGGCGATCGACCGTGTGCTGCATCTGCAGCCGCTGAACACCGCCCGGCAATGGGCCGACTGGCCGCGACCGACAGGCAGACACGACCGACAGATGCTCGAGGACCTCGCGATACCGCGACTGACGGTGCCGGTCGGACCCCGGGGCGTCTCACCGCTGCTGGTCGAGAGCGTTGTGCGAACGGGGTCCCCCGTTCGCGTCGGAGAGAGACATGGATAGCGCACCACAGCTCCTCATCATCAGCGGGCTCTCCGGGTCGGGCAAGACGGTGGCGTTGCACACACTGGAAGATGCCGGCTTCTACTGCATCGACAATCTGCCCATCAGCATGCTCGGCCACCTCGGCGACTATCTGAAGCGGGTGCCGGAGACCAGTCGCCGCCAGTTTGCCGTGGGTATCGACGCTCGCAGCCAGGCAGAGGACCTCGATCACTTCGACGCGATACTGGCCAACCTCCAGGAGCAGGGGCTGCATCCGAGCATCGTGTTTTTCACGGCTCAGGAGAGCACCCTGATTCGCCGCTTCAGCGAGACCCGCCGGCGCCATCCGCTGAGCACCGGCAGCGTCTCCCTGGCCGAAGCGATTCGTCAGGAATGGGATCGCCTGAGCGTGATCAAGGCAGAGGCGGATCTGGTCATCGACACCAGTACCACCAATGTGCACCAGCTCCGTGAGCTGGTACGCAAGCGCCTCACCGAGTCGCCCCCCGGCCTGTCACTGCTTTTTCAGTCGTTCGGCTTCAAACACGGCGTACCCGTGGATGCGGACTTCGTGTTCGATGTCCGCTGCCTGCCGAATCCGCACTGGGAACCCGAACTCCGTCGGTACACCGGGCGCGACCCCGAGGTCATCGCGTTCCTGCGGGATTGCCCCGACGTGGCGTTGATGGAGTCACAGCTACGGGATTTCATCAGCCAGTGGATTCCGGCATTCGAACGCGAGAACCGGAGCTATCTGACCGTGGCCGTGGGGTGTACCGGCGGCCAGCACCGCTCGGTCTATCTGGCCGAGCGTCTGGCGGAGCACTTCCGCACCATCCTCGGTCAACAGGTCAAGCTGCGCCATCGGGAGTTGTCATGCGCGTAAGCATCCTGCTGGTGACCCACAACGGTTACGGCCGCGATCTGCTGGACACCGTGGTCCAGACCCTCGGTTTCTGCCCGCTGCACACCGAGTGTCTGGCGATCGGCCAGGGTTGCGATATTGATCTGCAGACTGCCCGTGCACGAGATCTGCTGGCAAGCATCTGCGGCGGCGGTGGCGTCCTGATCATGACCGACATCTACGGTGCCACGCCGAGCAATCTGGCACTGCGCCTGGAAGTGGAAGAACCGGTGCGGATCGTCACCGGACTCAACCTGCCGATGCTGATTCGGGTATTCAATTATCCGACACTGGGTCTGGAGGAGCTGGCCAGAAAGGCGCTCAGCGGTGGTCGGGACGGTGTCATGCTGATCGAACCTGGAACGGGAAGCACCGCATGAGCGACAGGTCCGGATCCGATACTCAGCAGCCTCAGCGTCAGGAGGTGGTGATCTGCAACAAACTCGGGCTGCATGCCCGTGCCGCGGCTCGCTTTGTCTCGGTGGCTTCGCGGTACCGGTCCAGCATCCGGGTGCACCGCGGACAACGCGAAGTGAACGGCAAAAGCATCATGGGGGTCATGATGCTCGCCGCCGGCAAGGGCACAGCCCTCGAGCTCGAAGCACGAGGGGAAGACGCGACCGAGGCCCTGACAGCATTACGCGAGCTGGTGGACGCCGGCTTCGACGAAAAGGAGTGAGTCTGACCAAGCGCCCGGCCGGGAATGACCGTTGCCGCTATTCCCCGGCGACGGTCATGCTGTCGAACAGCAGGGAGCCGGTAATGACGCCGCCGCGATCATCGCGATCAGCACCGACGGCCTGCAGCCCGGCAAACATGTCCTTCAGATTGCCGGCCACGGTGATCTCCTCCACCGGGTAGGCCAGCTCGCCGTTCTCGACCCAGAAGCCGGCCGCACCGCGCGAGTAATCGCCGGTCACCAGATTGCCGCCCTGCCCCATCAGTTCGGTCACCACCAGGCCGGTCCCCATGTCCTGCAGCAACTGATCGAAATCGCGATCGCCGGACTGCACCTCGAGGTTGTGCACACCGCCGGCGTGGCCGGTACTCTGCCGATCGAGGCGACGGGCTGCGTAACTGTCCAGCAGATAGGTTTCCAGCCGCCCGCCGTCGACGATGGTCCGTTCACGAGTGGCAACGCCCTCGTTGTCGAAGGCGGCACTGGCCAGACCGCGCGGCCGACGCGGGAACTCCTGCATCCGGATATGTGCCGGGAAGACCTGCTCGCCCAGCGCGTTCAGCAGGAACGAGGATTTCCGGTACAGATTGCCACCGCTGATCGCCCCGAGGAACTGGCCCACCACACCGCGGGCCATCATCGGCGTGTAGAGCACCGGAACCCGGCGCGTGCTCAGCCGGCGGCCGCCGAGGCGACTGGCAGCGCGTTGCGCGGCCCGCTTGCCGATCGCAGCAGGTGTTTCCAGCGCATCCGCATGCCGTGCCACAGAAAACCAGTAATCCCGTTGCATGCCGCCTTCATCCCGGGCGATGGCGACACAGCTTCTGCTATGCCGGGTACCGAGGCGGCTGCCGACGAAGCCGTGACTGTTGAGATAGACCCGCAGACCATCGCCGGTGGATACCGAGGCCGAGTCGCAGTCCGCGATCCGCGGATCACCCGCCAGCGCCGCCGCCTCGCATTCGAGCGCCAGATCGATCGCCCGGTCCGCGTCCAGCGACCAGGGATGATACAGATCCAGGTCGGGAAACTCGGTCGCCAGCAGAGCCGGATCGGCGAGGCCGCGAGCCGGATCCTCGGACGTGTACCGAGCGATGCTGCAGGCTGCAGCAACCGTCGCTTTCAGCGATTGCTCGGAAAAATCGGCGGAGCTGGCCGCACCGCTGCGCTGGCCCATGTACACCACGACCGCAAGGCTCCGATCGCGCTCGTATTCGAGCGTATCCACGGCACCCCGACGCACACTGACCGAGAGACCGGTGCCGACGCTGACCGATGCCTCGGCTGCTGTCGCGCCCTGACGCCGGGCCTCGTCGAGAACCCGTTCACCGAGTCCGATCAGCATCTGTTCGTCCGGCAACCCGGTTGCCGCTTCCGGCTGTACCACCTGATTCATGTCTGCTCCTTGCTCAGTTGCGGGTGCCGCCTACGGTCAGCGCATCCACTTTCAGCGTCGGCTGGCCGACGCCGACCGGAACCAGCTGCCCGTCCTTGCCGCAGGTGCCGATACCGCTGTCCAGTGCCATGTCCGTGCCCACCATGCTGACCCGGGTCAGCACATCCGGGCCGTTGCCGATCAGGGTCGCACCCTTCACCGGGCGCGTGACCTTGCCGTTCTCGATCAGGTACGCCTCACTGGCGGAAAACACGAACTTGCCGGAGGTGATGTCCACCTGGCCGCCGCCGAAATTCACCGCGTAGAGACCGCGGTCCACGCTGGCAATGATCTCGTCCGGGTCGTGCGGCCCGGCAAGCATGTAGGTATTGGTCATGCGCGGCATCGGCAGATGCGCGTAGGACTGCCGGCGGCCGTTGCCGGTGGGCGCGGTGTTCATCAGGCGGGCGTTCATCCGGTCCTGCATGAAGCCCTTCAGGATGCCGTTTTCGATCAGCGTCGTGCACTGGGTCGGATGGCCTTCATCATCGACGTTCAGCGAACCGCGGCGATCCGCCAGCGTGCCGTCATCCACCACCGTGCAGTGTTCCGACGCAACCCGATCGCCCATGCGACCGGCAAACGCCGAGGAACCCTTGCGATTGAAATCCCCCTCGAGCCCGTGACCGATGGCCTCGTGCAACAGGATGCCCGGCCAGCCGGCGCCCAGAACCACGGGCATCGAG
Source organism: Ectothiorhodospiraceae bacterium (assembly GCA_003565775.1). Classification (GTDB taxonomy): domain Bacteria; phylum Pseudomonadota; class Gammaproteobacteria; order Nitrococcales; family Aquisalimonadaceae; genus Methylonatrum. The sequence continues at coordinate 84,772 of PXAT01000138.1, forward strand.
CCGGCGGGCGCCTCCTCCGCCTCGAGATTCACCAGCGCCTGCCGGACCGCCTCGCGGGCGAACTCCAGCGCCATGTCGCCTTCCTGATAGCGGGCATAGGAATAACGACCGCCACCGCCGGCACTGCCGCTTTCGCGACGACCGTTCTGCTCCACCTGCACGCGGACGTTGAGCCGGACGAGCGGGCGCACGTCGGCGTTCAGCCGGCCCTCGCCATCGGCGATCAGGACCACGTCGTGACTGCCGTTGAGATTGACAAAGACCTGCTCGACCCGGGGATCCAGGCGCCGGGCCTCGGCATCGACCCGACGCAGCAGATCCACCTTGTCCTGATCCGACAGCGAGTCCACCGGATCCAGTGGCGGATACAGACTGCGGCCCCGGCCACGCTGCCAGGCCTGCAGCTGTCGTGACTGCCCGCTGCGCGCAATCGCGCGGGCCGCCCCCGAGGCCTCGAGCAGGGCCGGCAGGACGATGTCGTCGGAGTAGGCAAAGCCGGTCTTCTCGCCGCTCATGGCGCGCACGCCGACACCCTGGTCGATGCTGTGCGAGCCCTGCTTGATCATGCCGTCCTCCAGCGACCAGCTTTCGCTGCGCGTGCACTGAAAATACAGATCAGCGGCATCGACCGACGGCCCCAGCAGCCGATCGAAGGCCTGCGCCAGGGCACCGTCGTCGAGACCGGCGGGGGCCAGCAGGGTGTCTCGTGCAATATCCAGCGATTCCGTCATGGACAGCTCCGTAGCAGCTTGCGCCGGCGCCACCGGCACCGGGTCGCGTGTTGTCAGGTGGACAGCGAACTCACGTCCGATCGAACAGTATCGACCTGAATCGTGCGCCGATGATCGAGCGCCGGGAAACGCTGCCGCAGGCTGAGCAGGGCTTCCCGATCGAAGTCGGCAAACGCCACGCCACAGCCACGACCGAGGGAATCCAGCACCCGCCCCCAGGGGTCGACGATCATGCTCGCACCATGAGTCTCGCGGCCGTTGAGATGAAAGCCGCCCTGATTGGCAGCCACCACATAGCATAGATTCTCGATGGCCCTGGCCCGCAGCAGCGGTCGCCAGTGTGCTTCGCCGGTCCTTGCGGTAAAGGCAGAGGGCACGACAATAAGTTCCGCGCCCTGTGCCACCAGTGCACGATAAAGCTCGGGGAACCGCAGATCGTAGCAGATGGACAGACCGATGCCGCCGAACGGCGTTTCCACCACAACGGCACGCTCCCCCGGCTCCAGGGTCCGTGATTCGCGATACTGCTCCTCTTCCGAGACCCGCACATCGAACAAGTGCAGCTTGTCGTAGCGCGCCACCCGTCGCCCGCCATTATCGAACACCAGGCAACTCTGACGCGCGCGCTGCGGATCCCGGCCGTGCATCGGCAACGATCCGGCGATCAGCCAGAGCCCGTGACTGGCCGCCAGTTCGGCCAGCAGGTCCTGCAGCGGACCACCCTCGTCGGCTTCGCGGATGGCCAGCTTGTCGGTCTCGTTACGCCCCATCAGAAAGGCATTCTCGGGCAACAGGACCAGATCCGCGCCACCGTCGGCGGCCAGTGCCACCAGCCGTCGGATTTCGGCAACGTTCGAACTGACGCGGCCGCCGGAGGCCATTTGCACGGCGGCAAGCCGCGGCGCGCCGGATGATGCTGTCTGCATGGCTACCCCTGTGCTATCGCAAATCCGGTCGCGACGAATCCCCGAGACGGCCCGCCGCGACCACCTGCCGGTACAGCCGCTCAGCGTGGCTGGGAGCCGATCCGGCCCGGCCGCGTCCGCGGTGCCGGCTCGTCGTCCGCGTCACCCTCGACGGCCGGCAAGCTTGTACCCAGACGACCGACCCGCTCGATCAGCGGGTCATTCCATGGTCCCGTGATGCGGTACTCCGCCCGCGCCACACCGTCAACACCGGCCCGGAACAACTGCTCCAGAAGCAACATCGCGGCCGCACCGGGCAGCCCGCCAACCAGACCACCGACCAGCGGCAGAGTGGTCGAGGCCTTGGGCGTGACGGTGACCTTCTGATCATACTTCCGCTGCCGCAGGTCCACCGGGCCGGTCACTGCAATATGCGCTGACGGCCCGTCCATGAACAGTGTTTCCGGCGTCGCGATACCGCCGTCGAAGCTTAACTCGGCCTCGAGTCTGTCGTAGGCAAAGCCTTCCTGGAAGACATCCCCGAAATCCAGATTCAGGCGACGCGGGATCAAGGCCACGCTGAACAGGCCGAACAGCCGTCCGGCGCCAGGCTCGACCTGGACCAGTTGCCCGTCGCGCAGGCTGAGCGAGAGCTCGCCCTTCATCTCCGCCATGGTCAGCGCTGCCGGACCACCGGGCCAGCGCAGGTCGGCATGCGACACACCGGAGCCGCCGCGTTTGGCGTCGGCATGACCGAAACCCGCAAGCAATGCGCCGGCATCTTCACTGCGCAATTCCGAGCGCCAGTGCACACCCGAAGCGGTATCCCAGTAGCCGGTCGCATCCAGTCTGTGATCCGGACCCTCGAGGCGCACGGCCTGCAGCGTATAGCGTGTCCCGCCATCACTGACAGCAGCATCCAGCCTCAGAGCACCCAGCGGCTGTGAGTCGAAACGCAGATCGGCGATACGTACCGCTGCGGCCGGAAGATCGTCCGGCTGCAACGAGCCCAGCGCGTTGTCCTGCCCGGCCACCGGCTCCACCCCGCTTGCAGCCAGGGCCGCAAAGCCTCTCAGGTTCAGATACTCGAGGTCGACGGTGAGCGGTTCGGTCCCGGTCGTGGGCTGTGGCACCAGCAGGCTGCCTACCATGTCCTCGCCGGACAGCGTCACGTCGAAACCGGCAGTCTCGCGCACACCGAACACCTCCAGCCCGCGCAGGCTGAGATCACCCAGGCGCAACTCGGCAACGTCCAGGTCCAGCCAGCGCAGCGGCAGGCCGTCGCCCGGATCATCATCGGCCGGAGAGCGCGCTTGCCACTCACGCATCCAGGCACCCAGATCCAACGTCTCGATGCGACCGGTCAGTTCCAGCCCGGTGGTCGTCGGTACTCGCGGCAGGCCCTCGCCGAGCCGCACCGAGAGGCGATCCGGCGTCGTACCATCCAGCACCAGCAGCATGCGTGCGCGGTCGCCGATGGCCACGTTGATGTCCCGGACACCGTCATCCACGTCGAAGTCCACGCGCAGCGGCAGGCGCGTGTTCGGGGCCTTGTCCAGCGGCGCCGGCAGCGCACTGCCCACTCCCTCCAGCCCGGATCGGAATGCAAGCCTCGCCAGGGGCGCATCATCCGGTCGCCCGCCGAAGTCCGGCAGTTCCGCCCGCACCTGCAGATCGGTTGCCCCGTCGAGAAAATCCAGCGCCGGGAAACGCTCTGCCAGCGTCCGTGCCGGGAGGTCCCGAATGTCCGCCTCCAGCGTAATCCGGCCCGGCTGATCGAGGTGCGAGCGCAGTCGGAAAGGTGCGCCGTGAAAGCGTCCGCGCAGATCCTCGGCAAGGATTCCCCGCTCTGTGAAAGCGACAGCGCCGGACAGGGCCTCGGCCCGCAAGTCCCAGTCCGGCACCGAGAAGACGGCATCATCCACCTCGATCCGGCCATCAAGCGACAGGGGCTGGCCCCGGAACGGGACCTCCAGACGCAGCGCCAGCGGGTGCCGCCCGTCCAGTTCCATCGCTGCCAGCGTTTCCCCGAGACCTTCGCCGGCCAGCGGCATGCCGCGCAGAAAATCCAGATAGGCGGCGCCATCCGCCGTCACACGACCGTCGATGATCAGCGAGGTCTGACCCAGGACGGCAATGCGGGCGGTGACGTCCTCCACCTCGGCATCGGCAATCTGTCCGCGCTCGGCGTTGATATCCATGGAGCGCCCATAGAAATGTAGAGTGCCGTCAAGCCCCCGCAGACCTGGCCACTCCGGCCAGTAATTGAGTTCGGCATCCTGCAACTGCGCCACCACCTCGAACCGCCCGTTGTCCTGGTCGAACGGGAAATCGGGGGCGAAGCCGCGCACGTCCACATCGGCCTGCGTCACCGTTCCGCTCAGGACGCTGCGATCGAGCCAGTCCACGAGCGCGGCCGGCATGATGCCGACCGGAAGGTACCGACCGGTACTCGCCACGTTGCCGTCGGCGCCCTGCAGCCGGGCGTGGAGATCGAGAAACAGCGGTGCGCCATCGCGCTGCCCGAGCAGGGCGTGCCCATAAAGCAGCCCTTCCTCGGTCATCAGACGCAGCCGGCGCAGATCCAGTGCCCAATCGGCCCCGTCCTGCTGCAGCTGCCCCTCGGCCGCGAGCCGCTGCAATGGCAAGGGTGAACGAAACAGGCGCGGGAAACGCACGTCACCGGCCCCCAGCTCCAGCTGGAATGCCGCCTGTCGGGTCGTGCTCTCCCGCGGCTGCAACAAGGGCCCGAGGCCCTGCGCGAGCTGCACCCAGAGCTGAGCGTCACCCTCGAAATTGGCTGGCAGGGATTGTCCGAGATCGCCGAACAGGGCATCGAGCAGAGCCGGACGCCAGCCGGGCACTCGCAGATACCCGCTCACCGGACGATCCTGCAGCGGTCCATCCCGATCCCGCCAGTGCAGCACCGCCTCCAGCTCATCGCCCCAGTCCTCGGGCAAACGGGCCCGGCCGGCAAGGCGCGGGGGTTGCCCGCGAGCGAGTTGCAGATCCAGTTGCAGATCATCCAGTTGAACGCTGTAGCCGCGGCGCAGATCATGAACCCGCAGGCGCCCGTCATGCAGGCGCACCTGCCGCACCTGGTCGCCGATCTGATCAAGCCAGTCGAGACCGATATCCGGTCGCGTCGCGGCGCCCGCGCCGATCAGCTGCCAGCGACCATCAAGGGTGCGCTGGGCGATCAGGTCGAGGGACAACACATCGATTGCAGTCAGCACCGGACGGCGCTGACGCAGGGTTTGCCGCAGGTTCAGCAGGAAATGCAGCTGCTCGAGTTGCACGCCGCCATCGGCGGTTTCAGCACCGATGGCGAGACGCTCGACGCTGACAGCCAAACCCGCGCGGCGCCAGTCAACTGCAAGACCCTCGAATTGCACGGTGCGTCCGGCGGCGTCGGCGAGCAGCTCTTCCAGTGCGTCCTGATAAAGCGGAGCGAGCGCTGGCGCCGCCCGCAGCAGGCTGACCAGCAGCGCCGCGAGCAGCAGCAGGGCCACCAGCAGGTAAATCGTCCAGCGACTCAGGAATCGACAGAGCGCAAGCATGTCAGCACAGTCCGACAGAAATCAGGCACCGCATGGGGCATGAGGCGTGGAGCAGGCGCCGGCCGTTGCTGACGGTGGCGCCGCAGTTGCGAGCCAGATCAGTCTAGTTGGTCTGCGTGCAGGATACAGTGGTTTACATGGGGACCACATCGAACTGGTCCTGGGCGTACAGGGCTTCTGCCTGCAGCGTGACCGGGAGCTGCAGGAATGCCTCCAGTTCCGCGATACTCAGGCTTTCTTCATCAAGCAGACGATCGATAACCGGTACCGCCGCCAGCACCAGCAGCCGCTCGGCATCGAACTGGCGGGCCGCGCGCATCACTTCACGGAAGATCTCGTAGCAGACGGTCTCGGGGGTCTTCAGCGTGCCACGGCCACCGCAAGTCGGGCAGTTGTCGCACAGCACATGTTCCAGACTCTCACGCGTGCGCTTGCGCGTCATTTCCACCAGGCCAAGCGCGGAAACGCCACTGATCTGGGTCTTGGCGTGATCCCGGTCCAGGGTCTTCTCCAGTGCGCGCAGGACCTGCCGCTTGTGTTCCTCGTCATGCATGTCAATGAAATCGATGATGATGATGCCACCGAGATTACGTAACCGTACCTGACGGGCGATGGCTTGTGCCGCCTCCAGATTGGTCTTGAAGATGGTCTCTTCCAGGTTGCGGCGGCCGACATACCCGCCGGTGTTGACGTCCACCGTGGTCATGGCCTCGGTCTGGTCGATGATCAGGTAACCGCCGGACTTGAGGTCGACCTTGCGCGACAGGGCGCGCTGCATCTCCTCCTCGACCCCGTAAAGGTCGAATAGCGGACGTTCACCGGGGTAATACTCGACTCGCTCTGCCATGGCCGGAAAAAATTCCTCGCAGAAAGCCAGCACCTTCTGATAATTCTCCCGCGAGTCCACCCGGATACGCTCGACGTCCGGTGTCACGAGATCCCGCAGCGTACGCATGGCGAGGGGCAGATCTTCATGCAGGCAGGTGCCCGGCTTGGCCGGACCGGCATTTTCGGAGACCGCGAGCCACAGCTTCTTGAGAAACAGGCGATCGCTCTGCAGGGCATCCTGTGTCATCTGCTCGGCCGCGGTTCGAATGATATACCCGCCACAACCGTCCTCATCGGCGAAGGCCTGCGCCAGCTGCCGCAGACGCGCCCGTTCGGCCTCGTCCTCGATACGCATGGAAATACCGACCGTGGGGTTGTCCGGCAGCAGCACCAGATTGCGCGAGGCCATGGTGATCTGCGTGGTCAGACGGGCTCCCTTCGTGCCGATCGGGTCCTTGACCACCTGAACAACGATTTCCTGACCGTCATGCAGCAGTTGCTGGATATCGGGCACCGGCGGACGTTCACCGTTTTCACCCTCGGCCAGAGCCGGCCGGACAATGTCCGAGGCATGCAGGAATGCGGTGCGTTCCAGCCCCATATCGATGAACGCGGCCTGCATGCCCGGCAGAACCCGCTGCACCCGCCCCTTGTAGATGTTGCCGACCAGACCGCGACGCCGCGTGCGTTCGACCGCGACTTCCTGCAGCACGCCGTTTTCCACCAGGGCCACGCGGGTTTCCTGGGGCGTGCAGTTGATGAGGATTTCTTCCGACATGGAAGCGATAACGCCTCCGCTACCAGGAGCGACGATAGTCGAGATCGAATTCCGCCAGCAGGTCCGTCACCTCGTACAGCGGCAGGCCCATGACACCGGAATAGCTGCCCTCGAGATGATTGACGAATACCGCACCCCGCCCCTGAATGGCGTAGGCGCCAGCCTTGTCCGCCGGCTCACCGGTGGCCCAGTAGGCCTCGATCTCGCCTTCATCCAGCTCCCGGAAACTCACGGTATTCACACTGAGCCGCGTTGCCTCGCGGTCATCCACCAGCGCCAGACCGGTGAGAACACGATGGCTGCGGCCGGAGAGCTGGCGCAGCATGTCCAGCCCCGCTGCGCGATCCGCCGGCTGACCCAGAATCGTGCCGTCGTCCAGCACCACGGCGGTATCCGCCGCGAGCACCGGCAGTCGTTCATCGTCGTCACCGAGCTGAGCCCAGCCCGCACGCGCCTTTTCCAGCGCCAGACGGATGACGTACACCTCGGCGCTTTCATTCTCGCCGGCGGTCTCGTCCACAGCCACGGTCAGCGACCGGAACGGCAGGCCGATCTGCTGCAACAATTCGCGCCGCCGCGGCGAGCGGGACGCCAGATAGATCTGTGCTTGCTCCGTCATCTTGACCTCGCTGGTTCCATGCCGTGTCTTCGACCCGTCCGACGCCTGTGCCGCGCCGGCATCCTGCCGGAAATGCGCCGATTGATTGCCGAACCGGGAATTCGCTTCGAGCCCGGCCGCGTTGCGCCGCTTGATTGCGGGGCACCCTCGCCGCCGCACCGGGACGCGGTGCCTCGGCAGCCATTGCCAGCGCCCATGCCGCTCCCCCGAAACCCGTCCCTATCGATGATAGGGATGACCGGAGACGATCGTCCAGGCACGGTACAACTGCTCAGCCAGCAGCACGCGGACCAGCATGTGCGGCAGCGTCATGCGTGACAGCGACCAGCGCGCGTCGGCCCGGGCCAGACAGGACTCGGCCAGACCGTCCGGACCGCCCACCAGAAAGGCCCGATCCCGGCCGTCCTGCCGCCAGTCGGCCAGGTGGCTGGCCAGCGCATCGGTTGCCTGCTCGCGGCCCCGCTGATCCAGACAGATCACCTCGGCTTCCGGGGGTAGCGCCTGCAACAGGCGGTCGCCCTCGACCTCGCGGGCCCGCGCGGGATTCGCTCCCTTGCCCCGATCGCCACTCGGCAACTCACGCAGCAGGAGCGGCATTTCCGGGGGCATTCGGCCCGCGTAGATGTGGAAACCCTGATCCACCCAGGACGGCATCTTGCGGCCGATGGCAAGGAGGTGCAAACGCATGCCTCAGTCGCCGGCCGGCTCGTCGGCCTCGTCCTCGTCGAACCCCCAGATCCTCTCCAGGCGATACAGATCCCGCACCCGTGGCAGCATGGCATGGACCACCACATCGGCCAGATCCACCAGAATCCATTCCGCCGATTCCACGCCCTCGATACCCAGCGGGCGAATACCGTGCTCGCGCGCATGCTCGACCACGGTATCGGCAATGGAGCGCAGATGACGATTGGACGTGCCGGACACGATGATCATGAAATCGGTAATCCCGGTCTTGCCACGCACATCGAGCACGACCGGATCGACCGCCTTGCTGTCCTCCAGCGCGATCATGACCAGATCCCGCAAGGCCTCGTCCGAGACCACACCCTGCTTTTCGTTGTGTTGCACGCTAGTCGTTTCCTCCGGTCGTAGCCTGTTCACCGCTGTAAAGCCGATGGCTCTGCACCGACTGCCAGACGGCGTCCGGCAGCAGATAACGCCCCGAGCGACCGGCAGCCAGACGCTCGCGAATCATGCTGGCAGACACTTCGAGTTGCGTCACCGGCTGATACAGCACCAGCCCGGCCGCTTCCTGCCGCAGCGCGCTCCAGTCGTCCGTTACCCGGCCCCGCGCCCAGTTCTGCAACACCGGGTCATCGGCCGCGGCCACATGCGGTCGTTGCATGACGACGATATGCGCCAACTCGGCCAGTTCACGCCAGCGATGCCAGGACGGCAGACTGTTGAAACTGTCGGACCCCAGCAGCAGACAGAGGCGCGCGCCGGGAAAATCCAGGTGCAGAGAATGCAGGGTATCGACGGTGTAGGACACCGCATCGCGGCGCAGCTCGCGATCGTCCACGACCAGCTGATGCTCGCCATCAATGGCCAGTCGCAACAGCTCCAGTCGCATCCTCGCGTCGACCGCCGGCGTGCCGCGATGCGGCGGAATATGACAGGGCATCAGCCGGACCTGCTCCAGACCGCCGGCCTCGCAGACATCCAGCGCCGAACGCAGATGCCCCACATGCACCGGATCGAAGGTACCACCCAGAATCCCGAGAAGACGACTCATGGCACGCCTCCAGCAACGATTGCCCTAGGGAAGCTCTGATCTATTCGCACGGCTGCGTTGGCGTCCACATTTTTCTCGAGGCAAGGCGCGCTGCGCAGCGCCGCAGTCATTCTGCGGTCAAGCAGCGCAACACAGCAATCGGGGAAAATGCGGCCCAACCCGAAGGGACCGGCCGGTTTTGGCCCCTGGCGGCGTTGCGTCACCGGCCCGGTAGAATCACTACCGAACCGGCACCGCGCCTTGCCAGATGACCAAAACCGGTCTCGGGCGCAGACGCGGGAATAGATCAGAGCTTCCCTAGGGAAACGCTGAAATATTCGCACGCCTGCGTTGAAGTCCGCATTTTTTTCGAGGCAAGGCGCGCTGCGCAGCGCCACAGTTATTCTGCGGTCAAGCAGCGCAACACCGCATTCGGGGAAAATGCGGCCCAACCCGGAGGGCACGGCCGGTTTTGGCCCCTGGCGGCGTTGCGTCACCGGCCCGGTAGAATCACTACCGGATCGGCACCGCGCCTTGCCGGATGACCACAACCGGTCTCGGACGCAGACGCGGGAATACTTCAGCGTTTCCCTAGTCCCGAATATGGCCATCACCCAGCACGATCCACTTCAATGTGGTCAAACCCTCCAGCCCCACCGGACCGCGGGCATGCAGCTTGTCGGTGCTGATGCCGATTTCGGCACCCAGACCGTACTCGAAGCCGTCGGCAAAACGCGTCGAGGCATTGACCATCACCGAACTGGAGTCGACTTCACGCAGAAAACGGCGTGCACGACTGAAATTCTCTGTGACGATGCTCTCGGTATGCCCCGAACTCCAGCGCGCGATATGTGCCATCGCCGCGTCCAGATCGGCCACCACGCGCACGGCCAGCACCGGCGCCAGATATTCCGCCGCCCAGTCCTCGTCGGTAGCCGCGAGCAGACCGTCGGCCAGTGCCCGGCTGCGTTCGCAGCCGCGCAGTTCGACTCCGAGTTCGCGGAAGCGGGCGACCAGAGCCGGAAGCAACTCCGCGGCCACGCCATCGGCGACCAGCAGGGTCTCCATGGTGTTGCAGGTACCGTAGCGCTGGGTCTTGGCATTGATCGCGATGCGTATCGCCTTGTCCGGATCGGACTGGTCGTCGATGTAGACGTGACAGACGCCGTCCAGGTGCTTGATCACCGGCACCGTCGCCTCCCGGCTGACGCGCTCGATCAGTCCCTTGCCACCGCGCGGCACGATCACGTCCACCAGATCCTGCGAGCGGATCAGGGCGCCGACGGCGGCGCGCTCGGTGGTCTCCACCAGCTGCACGGCATCGCCGGGCAATCCGGCCTGTTCCAGCCCGACGCGCACGCAGTGGGCAATCGCGCGATTGCTGTGAAAGGCCTCGGAGCCGCCGCGCAGGATAGCGGCATTGCCGGACTTGAGGCACAGACCGGCGGCGTCCGCGGTCACGTTGGGCCGCGATTCGTAGATGATGCCGATGACACCGAGCGGCACGCGCATGCGTCCCACCTGAATGCCGCTGGGCCGGTAATCGAGGTCACTGATGGCACCGACCGGATCGGCCAGTGTGGCGATCTGACGCAGTCCCTCGGCCATGGCCGCGACGCGTTCCGGGGTCAGTTCGAGGCGATCCAGCAGGGCAGCATCCAGACCGTTCGCACGCCCTCCGTCCACATCGAGCCCGTTCGCAGCAATTATCTCCGAGGACCGGTCTTCCAGCGCCCGCGCCGTCGCGACCAGGGCCGCATTCTTGCGCCCGCTGTCTGCGCGCGCCATCAGGCGCGCTGATTCCCGCGCCCGCTGGCCGAGTTGCTCGATGTACTGCGAGAGATTCTGCGGTACTTCCACCGTTGCGTTCATGCCTGTTCCTGCATTGCCGGACCGCCACTGACGGCCAGACTCAAGTCTACCAGTTCACTCCAGACCCGACCGGGCCCGGCCCCCTTGATCACGCGATCGACGCGCGCGCAGCGGCCCAGCAGCGATTCCCACTGGGCGGCCGTCTGCCGGCGCACACCCCGCTCTACCGCTCGCGCCAGATCGCCGAACACGCGATTCTGCTGCAGGGCCTCGCGTGCCGGCTGGCCCCGTCGCATGCGGCCGGCCGCGCGCACTCCGGCAGCCAGCGCCCAGAGCGCGAGTACCGGTTCGGCACCCTCGGCCTGCAGTCGCCTGGCGACCCGGAGAACGCGCACGGATTCGCCGGAAAACGCCGCCTGGGCCAGATCGAAGACGTCATTGCGCGCACTGTCCGCCACCGCGGCGGAGACTGTCTCCAGCGAGACCGGCCCCGGCCCCTGCAACAATCGCAGTTTCTCGATTTCCTGACTGGCCGCCAGCAGGTTGCCCTCGCTGCGTTCGGCCAGCACTGCGGCGGCACCCGGCTCGGGCTGCAACTCCGCCGCCTGCAACCGCTGGCTGACCCAACGTTGCATCTGCTGCATGTTCATGGGCCAGACCAGCAGGGTCTGACCGGCCCGCTCGACGGCGCGAAACCATGCGGCGCGTCGCTGCGCGCCGTCCAGACGGCCGCACAGGATCAGCAGCAGTGTGTCCTGCGGCGGCGCGGCGCACCAGTCGGCGATCACCCGGCCACCGATCTGCCCGGGTTTGCCGCCGGGCATACGCAACTCCAGCAGACGCCGATCACCGAACAGCGAGAGATTCGCGCCGGCCGCATGCAGCTGCCCCCAGTCGAAGCCGGTGTCGACCTGGAGCACCGAACGTTCGCTGTAAGCCTGTTCGCGCGCCGCCCGCCGCAGCGCATCCGCCGCTTCCTGTAACTGCAGCGGTTCGTCCCCGGCCAGCAGGTAGACCGGCGCCAGACTGCCCTTGTCCAGATGGGCCCGCAGCTGTTCCGGGCGCAGTGCCATTCACCGCTCCCGCGACAGACGCACACCGGTCTGGGTGATCAGCATCTGGGCGACATCGCGACGTAACTCCAGCAGCACCTGTTCGCGTCGGGTCCGGCTGGCGAGTTCGCGTTCCTGTTCGGCGGTGTAGTAGCGCACCTGCTCGAAGGTCGAGTCATCACTGAGGCGTTCACCGTCGGTGCCCAGAAGTTCCCAGTCCAGTTCGTAGCGCACCTCGGTCTCGCGGATCAGAGCGCGGCGGCCGCCGGTAATGGCGCGCTGGCCGGTGCGCTCGTCCCGCAGGATCAGGGTCGGCACACCGGAGCCGGGAGGCACCAGACGGGCCCCGGCGCCCTGCAGGGCGTCGCGCACTTCGCGGTACAGTTCACCGGTACCGACACCGCTCGAGAGGTGGATCTCCGTGCCGTCGAGCCGGCCGCTCTCGTCCTGCACCGCGCCCCGCACATGCCAGCCGCAGCCGGCCAGCGTCAGGCTCAGCAGGAGCAGTAACGGAAAGGCCAGCCATCGCATCATCAGTTCGCCACCACGTTAACCAGCCGACCCGGTACCACGATTACCTTGCGCACGGTCTTGCCCTCGATGAAGCGCACCACGTTGGGCTCTTCCAGGGCCGCCGTTTCCAGCAGATCACGCGCCGCATCCACCGGCACCCGGATCTGGCCGCGACGCTTGCCATTGACCTGCACCACCAGTTCCAGACTGTCCTGCACCAGTGCCCGCTCGTCCAGTGTCGGCCAGGGAGTCTCCATCAGCGAGCTGTCATGGCCCAGAGCCTGCCACAGCGCATGACAGACATGCGGCACGATCGGCGCCAGCAACAGGACTGCCGATTCCAGCCCTTCCTGCAGCACGGCCCGCCCCTGATCGGACGCATCATCAGCACCCTTGTAGAGCGCATTGACCAGTTCCATGACCGCGGCGATCCCGGTGTTGAAGGTGTGTCGGCGACCGAGATCATCACCGACCTTGGCGATGGTCTCGTGCACCTTCCGGCGCAGCGCCCGCTGCTCCTCGTTCAGCGCGTCAACGTCCGGCGCCGGCGCCGGACCCCGCTGCAGATGCGCGTGACTGAGCGCCCACAGGCGCTTGAGAAAACGGAATGCCCCCTCGACTCCGGAATCGCTCCATTCCAGGGACTGTTCCGGCGGCGCGGCAAACATCGTGAACAGGCGCACGGTATCGGCACCGTAGCGCTCCACCAGACCCTGCGGATCCACCGTATTGCCCTTTGACTTCGACATCTTGGCGCCGTCCTTCAGCACCATGCCCTGGGTCAGAAGGCGGCTGAACGGCTCGTCACTGCTGACCAGACCTTCGTCCCGCAGCAACTTGTGGAAGAAGCGGGCGTACAGCAGATGCAGGATGGCGTGTTCGATGCCGCCAATGTACTGATCCACCGGCAGCCAGTGGTCGGCCCGCCGGTCAAGCATGGCGGTCGTATTGTCCGGCCCGGTGAAGCGCGCGAAATACCAGGACGATTCCATGAAGGTATCGAAGGTGTCGGTCTCGCGCTCGGCCTCCATGCCGCAGCGCGGACAGGAACAGCGCGACCAGTCCGGCATCTTCTTCAGCGGCGAACCGGAACCGTCAATCTCGACGTCCTCCGGCAACACCACCGGCAAGTCGGCATCCGGCACCGGCACCACGCCGCAATCGGGGCAGTGGATCATCGGGATCGGCGCACCCCAGTAACGCTGACGCGAGACGCCCCAGTCCCGCAACCGGTAATTCACCCGACGACGACCGATGCCGTCCTGCTCCAGGCGGGCGGCGATGGCGTCGAAGGCGGCGGCCGACGTCAGACCATCGTAGTCGGCCGAATTCACCAGCACGCCGTGCTCGGTAAAGGCGCCGGCGGTGATATCCGGCAGGGTTCCCTCGGCATCGGCGATGACCGGGCGAATCGGCAACTGATAGCGGCTGGCGAATTCCCAGTCACGCTCATCATGGGCCGGCACCGCCATGACCGCACCGGAGCCGTATTCCATCAGCACGAAGTTCGCCAGCCAGACCGGAATGGTGTCTCCGGTCAGGGGATGGATCGCACGCAGCCCGGTGTCGATGCCGCGCTTTTCCATCGTCGCCATGGTCGCCTCGGCGACACCACTATGGCTGCATTCCTCGATGAAGGCGGCCAGGTCCGGATTGTCGACGGCCAGTTCGCGGGCGATGGCATGCTCCGGCGCAAGCCCCATGTAACTGACGCCGAACAGGGTGTCCGGCCGGGTGGTGTAGACGGTCAGCGTTTCGTCCCGATCGACCAGAGCGAACTCCAGCTCGACGCCCTCGGAGCGACCGATCCAGTTGCGCTGCATGGCGCGCACCTGATCCGGCCAGCCGTCGAGCTGATCCAGCCCGTGCAGCAGCTCGTCGGCATAGTCGGTGATGCGCAGGAACCACTGCGGGATCTCGCGCCGCTCCACGACGGCACCGGAGCGCCAGCCGCGACCGTCCACCACCTGCTCGTTGGCAAGCACGGTCTGATCCACCGGATCCCAGTTCACGGTCGCGGTCTTGCGATAGACCAGGCCCTTTTCGTAGAGCCGCGTGAACAGCCACTGTTCCCAGCGATAGTAGTCGGGATCGCAGGTGGCGAACTCACGCGACCAGTCGTAGGCGAAGCCGAGCTGCTGCAGTTGCGACCGCATCGCAGCAATGTTCTCGCGCGTCCAGGCGGCCGGTGGCACACCCCGCTGCAGCGCCGCGTTCTCGGCCGGCAGGCCGAAGGCATCCCAGCCCATCGGCTGCAGCACATTCCGACCCTGCATCCGCTGATAGCGGCTGATCACGTCGCCGATGGTGTAGTTGCGGACATGCCCCATGTGCAGCTTGCCGCTGGGGTAGGGGAACATGGACAGGCAGTAATAGGTGGGTCGCGAGTCGTCTTCGCTTACCCGGAAGCTGTCGTGCTGCTGCCAGAAGGCCTGCGCTTCGCGCTCCACCTGCTGCGGATCGTAGTGTTCTTGCATCGGGCGTATCGCTTTATCTGGACGCGGAAAAGCCGGCAAGTATACGGCATCGGCCCGATCCTGCCGATGCGGGGCGACGACCGCCGAAGTGGATTACCATGACGAAGAAAGGCATCGCCGGCAAACGGGTCGGCGCACATCGGAATCAGCGAGGAGCGCGCCATGAGCGAACCGGAAAAAAACGACAAGGAACGGGACCTGCGAGGCTACGAACGGATGCTGGAACGCATCACCGATCTGCTGCATGAGGCCGGCGACAAGGCCCAGCCGAGGCTGCGCGATGCGCTCGAGCGGGCTCGCCAGCGGGCGATCGAACTGGGTGAACTGAGTCAGGAAGAGGCGCGCCGGGTCGCCGAGTACATCCGGCGCGACGTGGAAGATGCCGCCCGCTATCTCGCCCGTCCGGACACAGATAACGACCTGCGCGGCTGGTTCCGCATGGACATGGCGTTACTGGAAACCTGGCTGCTGGATCGCTTCACCAGCGTCGCCGACCAGACCCGCCTGGAGTGGCAGGCGCTCCAGCAATCGCTGCAGCAGGCCGAACAGTGGCGTACCGGCGAAGTCACCGGCCCCGGCCAGCTCCGTTGCGACAACTGCGGCAAGGTGCTGCAGTTCCGCAAGACCGGCCACATCCCGCCCTGCGGCGGCTGCAAGGGCACGGTGTTCAGCCGGGTGGTACGCGAAGACGAGGCGGCGGACCCGAACGAGAAGGCGCAATAGAAGCGCCCCGCGCCCAGAACAGAATTCCGACCGGGCGCTTTGAACCGCAAGACACAAGGGTGTGTTCGCGGGCAGCGAACGCACGCGGTGACGATGGTCATGACTAACCACCTGCGCAGATCAGACCCAATCCCGCGTGGGTCCGCTTCGCTTGACCCAGCCTACAAGCACCTTGCCGGTTTCCGTGAGCGGCGTCGGAGCAACCCGAAGCGACCCGACTCTCCCTCAAACAACCCAAGCGCCGTATCCGCTCAGTCTTCCGCTGGCCGACGCCGCTCACGCCAGCGCAAACCGAAGCCGACAACAAGCAGGCCGGCGATGAAGATCAGAACGGGGGTGTCGCCGGTGCGGGTGTAGGGGGTGCTGCCCTGCATCGGCATGATTTCGGTCGCCAGCGCCTCGACGCTGAACTGGGGCGCGCGGGCCACGATCCGTCCGCGGTGATCCACCGCCGCCGTGATACCGGTGTTGGTGGATCGCAGTAGCGGGCGTCCGGTCTCCCGAGCCCGCATGCGGGCGATTTGGAAGTGCTGATGCGGGCCGATCGAGGTACCGAACCAGCCGTCATTGCTGATATTGACCAGCATGGTGGCCTCCGGCAGGAAGTCGCGGACTTCGTTGGGGAAAGTGATCTCGTAGCAGACCGAAACCGCGACCCGCTGGCCGGCGACCACCAGGGGGTCGGCGCGCCAGCCGGCGGTGAAATCGGACATGGGCGCACCGAACACGTCCAGCGCACCGCCCAGAACACCGCGAAACGGCACGTACTCGCCGAACGGCACCAGGTGCCGCTTGTGGTAGAAGCCGACCTCCTCGCCCAGCGCCAGGACGCTGTTGAAAATGCGCCGGGTCTCGCCATCGTAGGACGGAATCCCCAGCAGCAGATCGGTGCCGTGGGCTGCCGCTTCTTCGGCCACCGGCACAAGATAATCGTCCAGCACCTGATGGTAGAACGCCGGGACCGCCGTTTCCGGCCAGACGATCAGATCCGCCCCCAGATGCCGCTCGTTCAGGCGTCGGTACAGATCCAGCGTGCGCACGCGATTTTCCGGTTCCCACTTCTCGTCCTGGGCGACATTGCCCTGCAACAGAACGACCTGGAGCGGCTGATCAGCCGCTGGTTCGGTCCAGTCCCGATCCAGGGCCAGACCGCCGAGCCAGAGCACCGCAACCGCAATCACTGCAGACGGCAGGGCCCGGCGACTCTCGGCCAGCGCCCCGGCCACCAGGCCGCCCGCAAGAATGGCCAGCAGCAGACTGATGCCGAGCGGCCCTACCAAAGGCGCATAGGCGCCGAACCAGCCATCGGTCTGGCTGTAGCCGAGTTGCAGCCAGGTGGTGCCGGTGAACAGCCAGCTCTGAACCCACTCCAGCAACACCCAGCAGGCCGGCAGGGTCAGCAACAGGGCAAACAACGGCCGACCTGGCCGAAGCCACAGGGCCAGCGCGACCGCCGCGAGGGTCAGCAGACCGAAACCCAGCGCCAGCAGCACGCAGAAGACCGTCGCCACCAACGGCCCGCCGCCGAACTCGCCGACGCTGTACCAGATCCAGTGACCACCGGCCGCGTAGTAGGCAACGCCATGCACATAAGCGGCCTCGAGAGCCCGCCGGCGCGGCAACCGGATGACCAGCCAGAACAGCACCGCAGGAATCAGCAGCGCCAGCAGGGACCAGCCGAACGGCGCATAGATCAGCGGCGACAGGCCGCCGCTGGCGGCGGCGAGCAGGTACAGCCAGCGACGGTCCATCAGGGCCGGTGAGATGACGTGCATGAAAGGGCCTGTCCGTTTAGCGAGGAGTCGACGAGGAGCGCTCGCCGGCAGTCGAGCCCGTCGTGTCCGCCGGACTGCCGCCCGGCAACTGGCGCACGAGCAAGAGATGGATGCGGCGGTTATCGGCGCGCACGACCTCGAAGCGCAGCCGATCGATGGTCGCGACTTCGCCGCGACGCGGCAGGTGGCCGAAGTGATGCGCGACCAACCCGCCGATGGTGTCGAATTCGTCGTCGTCCAGATCAGTCTCGAAGTGAGCGTTGAAATCGTCGATCGGGGTCAGCGCCTTGACCATGCTGCTGCCCTGGCGGTGACTGAGAATGAAACGGTCATCATCATAATCGTGCTCGTCGTCGATCTCGCCGACGATCTGTTCGAGCACGTCCTCGATCGTGACGATACCGGCAACGCCGCCGTATTCGTCCACCACCACGGCGAGGTGGTTGCGACTGCTGCGGAATTCGGTGAGCAGGACGTCGAGGCGCTTGCTTTCGGGTACGAACAGCGCCGGACGCATCAGTTCGCGCATCTTGACGCCTTCACCGGAATCATCGGCGACGTAACGCAGCAGGTCCTTGGCAATCAGAATGCCGACCACGTCATCACGACTGTCACCGATGACCGGGAAACGCGAATGCCCGGACTCGATCACCGGTGCCAGCAGTTCCGCCATGTCGGCATCGCGCCGCACGACCACCATCTGGCTGCGCGGAATCATGATATCCCGCACCTGCAGCTCCGAAACGTGCAGCACCCCCTCGATCATTGCCAGCTGGTCGGCATCCAGCAGTTCCCGGCGCTGGGCGTCGCGCAGGGTGTCCACCAGATCCTCGCGATCCCGGGGCTCGCCCCCGGACAGCGCCTGGCCGAGTCGTTCCAGCCAGCCGCGTTGCGTGGCGCTGTTGTCGTCCTTGCGGTCGTCCGCGCTCATGCCGGACCAGCCTCTATCCGCTCGACATAGGGGTCGGCAAAACCCAACTGCTCCAGCAGCTTGCGCTCCAGCTGTTCCATGCGTTCCGCCTCGTCATCCTCCTGATGATCATGGCCCAGCAGATGCAGCACGCCATGGGTCAGCATGTGGGCCCAGTGAGCCTCGGCCGATTTCCCCTGCGCCCGCGCTTCGTCGCGGACCACGTCGACACAGATCACCAGGTCACCGAGGAGGGGCAGCATCTCCAGCCCCGGCGGCGCCTCGAACGGAAACGAGAGAACATTGGTGGCGGCATCGCGGTCGCGATACTGCCGATTGAGGGTGCGGGATTCTTCCGCGTCCACCAGGCGCACGCAGAGACTGGCATCCGGCGGCGCCAGTGCCAGCACCGGCGCCAGCCAGTGCAGAAACTGCTGATCGGTCGGAGCATTGTCCCGGCGGCAGGCGCGCTGGATTTCGACGCGCTCTGCCGCCGACGTTCGGCTGTCTTCGGTCATGATGGTGACTTGCCGTCCCTGTCCGCGGTCTGTCGATCATAGGCCTGGACGATGCGCTGCACCAACGGGTGCCGCACCACGTCATGGGCGGTGAAGAAGGTGAAACTGACGCCGTCCACGTCCTTCAGCACCTCGATCGCATCACGCAGACCCGAGGCCGTACCGCGCGGCAGATCCACCTGGGTGACATCGCCGGTCACCACCGCGGTGGCGCCGAAACCGATGCGGGTGAGGAACATCTTCATCTGCTCGACCGTGGTGTTCTGCGCTTCATCAAGAATGATGAAGGCATTGTTCAGCGTCCGGCCGCGCATGTACGCGAGCGGCGCCACCTCGATGACGTTACGCTCAATCAGCTTGCCGACCCGCTCGAAGCCGAGCATCTCGAACAGGGCGTCGTAAAGCGGCCGCAGGTAGGGGTCCACCTTCTGCGCCAGATCGCCGGGCAGGAAACCGAGGCGTTCGCCGGCCTCTACCGCCGGTCGCACCAGCACCAGGCGCCGCACCTCGTCCTTTTCCAGCGCCTCGACCGCAGCGGCAACGGCGAGATAGGTCTTGCCGGTGCCGGCCGGCCCGATGCCGAAATTCAGATCGTGGCCGAGCACGTTGTGCAGATATTTCTGCTGATTCGGGCCGCGCCCGCGGATTTCGGTCTTGCGCGTGCGGATCACCACATCCTGCGGTTCCGGTCCGTCGGCCTGCAGGCGCGCCTCGATTCCGGAGCGCTGCAGGAACAGGTGCACCTGCTCGGGGCTCAGGTCGCGTCCGGTGGAGGCGCTGTAAAGATCGCGCAGCACCAGTTCGGCGGCGCGCGCAGCATCGCCCTCGCCGATGACGCGGAAGCGATGCGCACGATTGCTGATCTCGACGCCGAGACGGCGTTCGACCTGGCGCAGGTTCTCGTCAAACTGGCCGCAAAGATTGGCCAAACGCTGGTTATCGGCGGGTTCAAGGATGAAATCGAGGGCGTCTGGATTGGCTTTCAATGGTTCTCCGGGCGCTCAGGCGCTCGCCGTGGAGGGGACGGGCGGCAGGTCTTCCACCGCCACGATCTCGCCCCGCAGGGAATTGGACATGGCCTCGGTGATACGCACCGTGGCAAACCGGCCAATCAGGCGCCGATGTCCGGGGAAATTGACCACCCGGTTGTTGCCGGTGCGGCCCTTGATATCAGCCGGATCCTTTTTCGACACGCCATCCACGAGCACTCGCTGTTCGCTGCCGACCATGCCGGCGCTGATGCGCCGCGCATTGGCCTCGATGGTGGCCTGAAGACGCTGCAGGCGCGCCTTCTTCTCACTCATCGGCACGCTGTCGGCCAGGGAAGCGGCCGGCGTACCGGGGCGCGGACTGTAGACAAAGCTGAACGACTGGTCGAAACCGATCTCCTCGACCAGCGCCATGGTCTCCTCGAAGGCCTCCGCATCCTCGCCGGGAAAGCCGACGATGAAATCCGAGCCGATACTGATATCCGGTCGGATTTCGCGCAGGCGACGGATCTTGTCCTTGAACATCTCGATGCCGTGACCGCGCTTCATCAGCCGCAGCACGAAATCGGAGCCGCTTTGCACCGGCAGATGCAGGTGATCGACCAGTTCCGGCACGTCGGCATAGGCCTGGATCAGACTGTCGGAGAATTCCAGCGGATGGCTGGTGGTGTAGCGGATTCGGTCGATACCATCGATCACCGCCAGGAACTGGATCAGCAGCGCGAGATCGGCACGGGTGCCGTCGGCCATCTCGCCGTCATAGGCATTCACGTTCTGCCCCAGCAAGGTCACCTCACGCACGCCCTGCTCGGCCAGCAGTGCGACCTCCGCGAGCACGTCATCAAACGGCCGGCTGATCTCCTCGCCACGGGTATAGGGCACCACACAGAAGCTGCAGTACTTGCTGCAGCCCTCCATGATCGAAACGAAGGCGGTGGGGCCGTCGGCGCGGGGTTCCGGGAGATTGTCGAACTTCTCGATCTCCGGAAAGCTGACATCCACCACCGGCTGGCGATCATGGCGCACACGATCGAGCATTTCCGGCAGGCGATGCAGGGTCTGCGGCCCGAATACCAGATCGACAAATGGCGCGCGCTGCTGAAGCGCCTCGCCTTCCTGACTGGCGACACAACCACCGACGCCGATCAGCAGATTCGGGTTCTTTTCCTTCAGGGCGCGCCACCGGCCCAGTTCGGAGAACACCTTCTCCTGCGCCTTTTCACGGATCGAGCAGGTATTCAGCAACAAGAGATCCGCCTGCTCCGGGTGATCCACCGCTTCATAGCCACGCGCATGCCCGAGCAGTTCCGCCATCTTCGCGGAATCGTACTCGTTCATCTGGCAACCATGGGTCCTGACGTAAACCTTCTGTTTCATGCAGATCTGACGCAACCTCGTGTCGCACCGACAAGAATAGCCCAGCGGAGCGCTTCCCGCGAAGGCCGAGAGAGTACCGCCCGCAGCTCCCGGCCGGCAAGTCGCAGACCGCCGATCGCCTGACCGCGGCTGCACGGGGCTCGCCGGACCGGCGCCGCCTCCCATACACTGGCTGCCGGAAGCCTGCACAGCGGAGCTAATCAATGGATTTCCCCATGCCGGAAACGCTGCAGACGGCGGACGGCCGCCCGCGGCGTCTGGGCGTCGAACTGGAATTCGCCGGTCTGCCACTGGGCGAGATCAGCAGCATCGTGCACGAGCTCTATGGCGGTCGCCTGGAAAAGAACAACGCCTTCGTGCATCACGTCCGGGATACGGTCTGGGGCGATTTTCAGATCGAGATCGACACTGCCCTGCTGAAGGAGCGTTCCTACCTGCGCTACCTGGCGGCGATCGGTATCGAATTCGAAACACCGGAAACCCGTGACCGGGTCGAGGACACCCTGGCTCGCCTGGCCGGCACCGTCGTGCCGCACGAAATCGTGACGCCGCCGATCCCGTTTGCCGATATCCATCAACTGGAGCAGCTGCGCCATCGTCTGCAGACGCGCAACGCGCGCGGCACTCGCGCCTCGGTACTGTATGCCTTCGGCCTGCACCTGAATCCGGAACTGGTGCGCACGGATGGCCCCACCATCCTGCGCCATCTGCGTGCCTTCCTGCTGTTGTGGGACTGGCTCGTGACCCGCGGCGAGATCGACTGGAGCCGGCGCATGACGCCGTTCATCAACGAGTTCCCGGCCGCCTACCGGGACCTGGTACTGGACAATGACTACCAACCCGATATCGACCGGTTGCTGCGGGATTACCTGCGACACAATCCGACCCGCAACCGGGCGCTGGATCTGTTGCCGGTATTCCGCGAACTGCGCGGTGACGAGGCCGTTCGTGGCGTCCCCGATGCCAGCCTGGTGAAGGCCCGACCGGCATTTCATTACCGTTTGCCGAACTGTCGCATCGACGAACCGAACTGGCGTCTGGCCGACGAATGGGCCGGCTGGGTTGCCGTCGAATGGCTGGCGGCACGCGAGGGTCTGACCCGGACCATGGTCGACGCCTGGCAGGCACGGACCGATGCCAGCATCACCCCGGTGGACCAGGTCTGGGCCGACCGTTGTCGACACTGGCTCAATGGCTTCTGAACCCAGGCCCCGCATCGGCGTTACCGGACCGGATCGCGGCGGCCAGGCGGCCTGGCTGTTCACCGCCTTCGCCGTGCGCCGTGCCGGCGGACGGCCATACCGCATCCGGCCACGCGACGGCGACGATCTGCCGGCGCTCGACGCCCTCGTGATCGGCGGCGGCGCCGACGTCGATCCGACGCTCTACGGAGAGGTGGCGGAGACCCCGGATCTGCGCGAATTGCGCCGGCGGAGCAGCAGCCTTGCCGGTTTCGCCTGGAGCCTGCTGCTGTTTCCGCTGATCTGGGTTGCCCGCCGCCTGTCCGGTATGCGTGGCCGCCACGGTGGCGACCGCGACCGGGACGCCCTGGAAACACGCCTGCTGGAAGCCATGCTCGAGAAACACCGACCGGTGCTGGGAATCTGCCGGGGGGCGCAACTGCTTAACGTAGTCTGCGGCGGGACGCTGCACCAGGAGTTGTCGGATTTCTACGAGGAAGCGCCGAATCTGAACACCATCTGGCCGCTGAAGACCATCGATCTGCTCAGTGACAGTCACCTGGCCACTGTGCTGGGACGCACCCGCTGCGCCGTCAACTCCATGCATCGACAGGCCATCGACCAGCCGGGAAGGGCGATTCAGGTCGTCGCCCGTGATCGGCACAATGTCACCCAGGCCATCGAGATGGCCGGTGACCGCTGGGCCATCGGCGTGCAATGGCATCCGGAGTACCTGCCGCAACGACGCGAACAGCGTCGGCTCTTTCGGGCGCTGATCGCTGCGGCGCGGGCGTAAATAGGGCGGAGCTTTCTAAAAGTCCTTGCCAACGATGAAGAAGGGATTCAGCAGCGATTCCTTGTTGTAGCGCAACGGGGTGTCGCGCCGGTCCGTCAGCACGACGCAACCACCGGCAGCCTCGACGATGGCCTGGCCGGCACCGGTATCCCACTCCATGGTCGGGCCGAACCGCGGGTACAGGGTGGCGCGACCTTCGGCAACGGCACAGAACTTCAACGAACTGCCCACCGGCACCGACTCCGCGACCGCGATGGTCTCAAGAAACGTCGCCAGTTCCCCGGATGGGTGCGAGCGACTCTTGACCACCGCATGCCCGCCGCCGGGAGTCGGCGCCTGCACCAGCAACGGCTGTCGCTGGCCGTCGCCCTGCTGCTTCCAGGCGCCGTCACCGACGGTGCCGACATAGGTCGTATCCAGAGCCGGTGCCACGATCACACCCCAGGCCGGTCGACCGCTCTCGATCAGGGCAATATTGACCGTGAACTCGCCGTTGCGCTTGATGAACTCCTTGGTGCCGTCCAGCGGATCCACCAGCCAGAACCGATCCCAGTGCCGACGCTCGGCATGGGGGATGTCCCGACCTTCTTCGGAGAGCAGCGGGATATCCGGCGTCAGGCGGCGCAGACCATCCTCGATCACCCGATGGGCTGCCCGGTCCGCCGCGGTCAGCGGCGAATCGTCGGCCTTGGCCTCGACATCGAAATCCGGGCCGTTGTAGACGGCAAGGATGGCGTCGCCGGCCCGGCGGGCGAGGTCAACGACCTGATCGAAGGGGATTGCAGACATGGGAACCTCGACAAGAAAGGACACCGGTTTTCGGACGAAAGAAGGACAACCCCTTCTTGTCCGAAAACCGAACCTCGAACCTGAAACTTTGAACCTGGAACCTGGCTAACGAGTGAGCCCCAGGCTCACTCGTTATCGATATACCCCTGCTTTTCCAGCTGCAGCAGGATCTGCTGGGCCAGTTCGTCGGCGCTGTAGCGCGAGGTGTCCACCACCACCTCCGGGCTCTCCGGTTCTTCATAGGGATCGTCGATGCCGGTGAACTGCTTGATCAGACCGGCCCGCGCCTTCGCATAGAGGCCCTTGCGGTCACGCTCCTCGCAGACATCCAGCGGCGTGGCGACGTGCACCTCGATGAAACCACCGTACTGCGACACCATCTCGCGCACGGTGCGGCGGGTGGCGCTGTAGGGCGCGATCGGCGCACAGATCGCGATGCCCCGGTTCTTGGTGATCTCGCTGGCCACGTAGCCGATCCGCTGGATGTTCAGTTCGCGGTGCTCCTTGGAGAAACCCAACTCGCTGGACAGATGCTTGCGCACCAGATCGCCGTCGAGGAGGGTCACCGGCCGGGTTCCCAGCTCCATCAGCTTGGCCATCAGCACATTGGCAATGGTCGACTTGCCGGAGCCGGACAGCCCGGTAAAGAAGACCGTGAAGCCCTGCTGCCGCTTGGGCGGGAAGGCATCACGCAGATGCGCGATGACCTGCGGATAGGAAAACCATTCCGGCAGTTCGAGCCCTTCCTTCAGGCGACGTCGCAACTCGGTGCCCGAGATGTTCAGGACGCGGGCGCCATCCGGGACTTCCGAGCGCGGCACGTACTGGGCCCGGTCCTCGACATACACCATCTCCTCGAACGGCTGCATGGTGATGCCCAGCTCGTCCTCGACGCCTCGCACCAGTTCCTGCGCGTCGTAGGGGCCATAGAAGTCCTCGCCCTGGCTGTTCTTGCCCGGGCCGGCATGGTCGCGGCCGACAATGAAGCGGCTGCAGCCGTGGTTCTTGCGGATGATCGCGTGCCAGACCGCCTCGCGCGGGCCGCCCATGCGCATGGCCAGCGGCAGCAGCGACAGCGTGGTGGTCTGCTCCGGGAAGTGCTTGACCACCTCCTGGTAGCAGCGCACCCGCACAAAGTAGTCCACGTCGCCCGGCTTGGTCATGCCCACCACCGGATGGATCAGCAGATTGGCGGCACCGG
>PXAT01000137.1 GCA_003565775.1 Ectothiorhodospiraceae bacterium
ATCAGTTGTCGCGGTCATCGTCATCCCAGTCCTGGGGCGGGTCGATCTCGGGCGGTCCGGCCTTTTTCTGAGCGATCAGTTGCCAGGCCAGGTGGCCGATGGCGATGGCGAAGGTGAGCAGGAACAGGGGGATCAGTACCGGCAGACCGCGGATGACGAACAGAAAACCCAGCGGTGAGTTCTGCACGGCCAGCAGGATCAGTGCAAGCACAAACCAGCGGGCCGCGAAGCGGTTGCAGTAATCGCGGCACCAGACCGCGCGCCGCAGTCGATCGTCGGCCGTTGCTTTCGGCATGCGCGCCAGATGCCAGTGGGCAAACCAGTAGGCCATCAGCCATTGGCCGGCGGTCAGATCGTCGTATTGTTTCTGCGGCATGGTCTAGGGTGATTCCTGCTCCTCGCGTTTGCGTCGAATCATGACCAGCACCAGGCGGCCGTTGTAGATCAGCCCGATGCCGAACGCCACCAGCGCCGTGACAAAGAACGCGTACAGCATGGCCCGGCTGTTGAGAAAGTAGCCCAACCAGAGACAGACAAGACTGACTGCGCCGATAGGCAGCCCGATTTTCATCAGCGCACGCAGCATCGGGTCGGGCGGTATGACCTGGCGTTTCGGTTCGTCGTCACTCATTGCTTTGTTCGCTCCGCAGTCGGCAGGCGGTCAGGTTAGGCAGTCCCCGCGAGGGCTTCAAGCTCCGTCGTCGGCGAGTCGTGGCGGTAGGCCCTGCTCCGCGCGGTCGGATGTGACGCCCGCCTGTGCTAGCTTCTTTCTGAGAGAGGCGCTGATTCCGAGCGCGGATGGGCGGATCGATCAGCGTTTCTCGAACAGGCATTGCCGAATAATAAAAGCGCCAGGGCGGTTGCAGCGTGCGAATTCGCTGCCTGCGGCCGATCCCGGAGAGCGCGATAAAGGTCGGGAGGAGCCCATGCCATTGTATCTGCCGCACGTCCCTTGCGTCCGGCATCCCGCGTCCGGTGGTGCGGTCTGATGCGCGCCCGGCCGCTGGCAATCGCGATATTCGCCTTGCAGACCGTGATCGCCATGCTGACGGTCGGTGTGACAGTGCACTGGCTCGGTTCTGCTGATGCTGGCCTTGCCGGTGTGCTGTCGCTGGCGCTTGTGGTGCTGGCAGTCAACGGCCTGCTCGGCTGGTTCGTACTGGAACGTCTGGTGTTCCGCCCGGGTCGCAAACTGGCGCGCGGGGTAATGGCCCTGCTCGAGTCGCGCAACGCCGAGCAGGAGATCGCTCTGCCCCGGCGCCATGCCCTGGCCGAGTTGGCGCCGGCAGTCAACGCGATGGCCGATGCCCTGCGGGTGTCACGCCGGGAAACCCGCAAGGCCATGCAGTCGGCCACCGCCGAATTGTCCGAACAGAAGGCCTGGCTGGAGACCATTCTGCAAGGTCTGACCGAGGGCGTGCTGGTGTGCAATCGCCAGCATCAGATCATGCTCTACAACCACGCAGCGGTGAGCATTCTCGGGCAGCCGGAGGCGATCGGGCTGGGACGCCCGCTGTTCGACGTGCTGAACCGGGCGCCGTTGCAGCACACGCTGGAGCGGCTGGAATGGCGCAAGCCCGACCAGAACGGCCAACCTGCCGAGTTTTCCGCGCCCTTCGTCTGTACCAGTCTTGATGCAAAGCGCATGTTCCATGGACGCATGGCGTTGATGCAGGGTAATGACGGAGCTGCCAGCGCTTACCTGGTTACCCTGGTGGACATTTCCGCCGACCTCGCCCGCATGGCCCAGATCGACAAGGTGCGGCGCGCCCTGACCCAGGATCTGCGCGGTATCGTCGGCAACCTGCGGGCGGCGGCGGAGACGCGCATGGCGTATCCGGACATGTCGCAGGAGGATCGCCGTTCGTTCGACGAGGTGATTCATCAGGAAAGCGGCCGGTTGAGCGAGGAGATTGATCAGCTGGCGCAGGAAATCCACGGCTACAACATGAGCCGCTGGCCGATGGCCGATGTGTTTGTCGGCGATCTGGTGAACTGCCTGGAGCATCGCCTGCAGGATCTGCCCACCGTGCATGTACAACTCGCCGGTACGCCGCTCTGGGTACATGGGGACAGTCTGTCGCTGATGCTGGCGCTGGACTGTCTGCTCCGTCAGCTGCATGCCTATACCGGCGCCGAACTGTTCGAGATGGAGTCCCTGCTGGGTGATCGGCGGGTCTATCTGGATGTCAGCTGGGCCGGGGGTCCGGTGCCGAGTAGCGAACTGAACCGCTGGCTGGAACTGCCCTGCGGTTACGGCGAGCCCGGTGGTCAGAGTCTCGGTGACACGCTGGAGCGGCACGGCTGCGAGCCATGGAGTCAGGCGGCGTCCGGACGTGAGGGTCATGCCCTGCTGCGTCTGCCACTGATGGATTCGCGCCGGCCGCAGTTCGAGTCCGACGAACGGCTGCCCTCGCGGCCGGAGTTCTACGATTTCCGGCTGATGCAGGAGTTCAAGGGCGACGACGAGCGTGCTGACGTGCCGCTCGCCGAGCTTACTTTCGTGGTATTCGACTGCGAAATGACGGGGCTCAACCCGGAAGCAGGCGACGAGATCATTTCCATCGCCGGTGTGCGGGTGGTCAACGGCCGCGTGCTGACCGGCGAGACCTTCGATCAGATCATTGATCCGGGGAGGCCGATTCCGCCCGGGTCAATCCGTTTTCATGGCCTGACCGACCAGGACGTCGCCGGCAAGCCGTCGGTTCAGGAGGTGCTGCCGCGTTTTCGCGCCTTTGCCGGTGACGCGGTTCTGGTGGCGCATAATGCAGCCTTCGACATGAAGTTCATCAGCATCAAGGAGCGGCAGAGCGGCGTGCGTTTCGACAATCCGGTGCTGGATACGCTGCTGTTGTCGGCACTGCTCGACGGCGAAGAGGAAGATCATTCGCTGGACGCGCTCTGTGACAGGTATGGTATTGCCATAAGCGGTCGGCACACCGCGCTCGGCGACACCATGGCGACGGCAGAACTGCTGATCCGCATCATCGAACGCTTGCAGGCCCAGGGGCATCGTACGCTGGGCGCGGTGATGAAGGCTTCACACATGGAGGCCGAGTTGAGACATCGGTCTGCTGTGTTCGGAGCCCAGAACGGTGACAGCGCCGGCGCATGAGCGTCGCCGGCGAGCGTGAAAGCGTTACCGTCGGTGACGGGAGGTTACCGATAGTAACAAAAGACCAAAAGAAGGCTGAGCCAAGTGCTTGATCGATCAGCGGGATCGTCTGGCATGGCAACTGCAGCAGTGTACGGGCATCGGGGGAGATAACAGCTCAATCATGAGCGACGAGAACCAGAGCAGAAGACCCCATGCGCCATCCGATCCGGATGCGGTGCGCTCCTTTCTGCGGCTGTATTCCCCGTTTGACGCAATGAGCGATGAGCATCTTGACGCGCTGATCGACGGACTGTGTGAACGGGATTACGCCGCGGGCGATTACATCGGGCCGGCGGACGATGTGGCGCCGGAGCGCCTTTACATCATTCGGACCGGACGGGTGTTCGGCGGTGCGGCCCGATACGCCGGGGGAACCACCGAGACCGCCTGCGAGCTTGGTCCCGGGGACTGTTTCCCTGTGGGCGAACTGGTCAGTGGCAAGGGCCTGCATCGCGCCTACGAGGCGCTGGAAGCAACCACCTGTCTGGAACTGGCCAGCGACGATTTCAGGCACCTGCTGCGGGTGTCGGATGCGTTTCACGCGTTCTGCACCCAGCGGCTGTCGCACATGCTGGACCGGCTGCTGGCCGAGTCCGGCGGTGCCGAGGTCAAGGGGCTCGGTGGCGGTGATACCTCGCTGGATATCCAGCTTGGCGAGCGACTGCGGCGCGAACCGGTCAGCTGCGATCCGGACAGCAGCATCCGGCATGCGTTGGAGGCGATGGAGCGGCTGCACGTCGGCAGCATGGTGGTCACCGACGGCGACGGGCGTCCGGTCGGCGTCTTCACGCTGCATGATCTGCTGCGGCGCGTGGTGTTGCCGGAAACGGATCTGCAACAGCCGATTCGCGAGGTGATGTCGTCGGACCCGGTGTCGCTGCCGTCCACGGCGTTCGCGTTCGAAGCGGCGATGCTGATGGCGCAGAACGGCATCCACCACATCTGCGTCGTGGACAAGGGGCGGCTTACCGGGGTGATCTCGGAGCGGGACCTGTTCTCGCTGCAGCGGGTGGGTCTGGTGACGCTCACCAAGACCATCCGCCGCGCGAGCAGTATCGATGACCTGGTGCCATTGCAGACGGATATCCATCGCCTGGTGGCGCAGATGATCGATCAGGGCATCAAGGTCGACCAGGTGATGCAGATCATCACCCTGCTCAACGACCATATCTGCGAGCAGGTGATCGAGCTCTGCCTGGCGGCACATGCGGAAGATCTGAGTGATGTCCGATTCTGCTGGCTGGCGTTCGGCAGTGAGGGGCGACGCGAGCAGACGCTGAAGACCGATCAGGACAACGGCATCCTGTTCGAGCCGCCGCCGGGCAGTGATCCGGACGCCGTGCGCAAGCGTCTGTTGCCGGTGGCCGAGACCATCAACCAGGCACTGGATCGCTGCGGCTATCCGTTGTGTCCGGGCGAGATCATGGCGCGCAACCCGGACTGCTGTCTGTCGCGCGCCGAGTGGGAGCAACGGTTCCGGCGCTGGATCGAGCAGGGTACGCCCGAGCATCTGCTGAAATCGGCCGTGTTCTTCGACTTCCGGGTCATTTTCGGGCCCGACGACGAGGCCGAGGCGATGCGCGAGACCTTGCTGAAACAGACCGAGCGCAACAGCCGGTTCAGAAAGCAGATGGCGGCGAATGCGCTGCGCAATCGGCCGCCACTCGGGCTGATCCGTGACTTCGTCACCCACACGCATGCCGGGCAGCGCAACATGCTCGACCTGAAAATCAACGGAGTGACGCCGTTTGTCGATGCGGCGCGGATTTTCTCCCTGGCGTATCGCCTGCCGGCGACGAACACGGTGGACCGGCTATGGCAGGCGGTCGAGGCCGGTGGCCTGGCGAGGAATGACGTGGAGGCCTGGGTGATTGCCTATGAAATCATTCAGGTCCTGCGCACCGGGCAGCATCAGAAGCAGTCCAGGGCCGGTGAAGAACTGAGCAATCATGTGTCACCGGAGGAACTCAACGATCTCGACAGGAAAATCTTGAAGGAGGCATTTCGCGAGGCTAGAAAACTACAATCGAAGCTCACTTCGGACTATCAGTTGTAATGGTGAAAACACAGCAAACGGACTTGCAAAAAAATCCTTTCGTCCTAGGAAAGAGGAGTGTCAAAAATGTCTGATTCTGGAAATCAGGTGACAAAGGACAGAGGCCAGTACTGGCAGCAAAATCTAAAGATCATTGCCGGTTGCCTCGCAGTATGGGCCTTCGTTGGCCTCGGTTTGAGTATATTGCTCGCCGACTTTCTGAATAACTTCAGTATCGGTGGCTATCCGCTGGGCTTCTGGTTCGCGCAACAGGGTTCGATATACACCTTCCTGGTGATTATCTTTTTTTACGCCTGGCGCATGAACAAGCTCGACCGGGAATACGACGTCGACGAAAACTGAGGTAACAGACGATGGAAGGTTCTCAACAGATAATCAATTTGCTCGTCGTAGGCGTTACCTTTGCGCTCTACATCGGTATCGCAATCTGGGCTCGTACCAGCAGTACCAGCGAGTTCTACGTGGCCGGCAAGGGCATCAACCCGGTGGCCAACGGTATGGCAACGGCGGCCGACTGGATGTCAGCCGCCAGCTTCATCTCGATGGCCGGTCTTATCGCATTCCTCGGCTTTACCGGGGGTGCATATCTGATGGGCTGGACCGGTGGCTACGTGCTGATGGCTCTGCTGCTGGCACCGTACCTGCGCAAGTTCGGCAAGTTCACGGTGCCCGAGTTCATCGGTGACCGGTTCTACTCGCGGACCGCGCGCATCGTGGCGGTGGTCTGCCTGCTGGCCATCTCCATTACCTACGTTATCGGGCAGATGCGGGGGGTCGGGATCGCGTTCTCGAACATCCTCGAGGTGCCGCTGACCGTGGGTCTGGTGTCCGGCATGTTCGTGGTGTTCATCTACGCGGTGTTCGGCGGCATGAAGGGGATTACCTATACCCAGATCGCCCAGTACTGCGTGATGATCTTTGCGTACACGGTACCGGCGGTGTTCATCAGTCTGATCGTGACCGGCGTCCCGATTCCGCAGATCGGTCTCGGCAGCACCATGACGGGCTCCGAAACCCATCTGCTGACGGCGCTGGATCAGACGCTGGTGGATCTCGGCTTTACCCAGTACACCGCCACCGAGGGCGGCATGAGCATGCTCAACATGTTCCTGCTGACCATCTCCCTGATGATCGGTACCGCGGGTCTGCCGCACGTTATCGTGCGGTTCTTCACCGTGCCGAAGATCCGGGATGCCCGGAAGTCGGCCGGCTGGGCGCTGTTCTTCATCGCTCTGCTGTACACCACGGCCCCGGCTGTGGGCGCGATGGCCACCTGGAATCTGCTGGACACGCTGATTCACGATCGCCAGAACATCGGCGAGCCGGAATCACACCTGTCCTACGATGATCAGCCGGCCTGGATGGAGCGTTGGGCCGAAACCGGTCTGCTGCGTTTCGACGACAAGAACGAAGACGGTCGCATCCAGTACTACAACGACGCCAACGAGGAATTCGCCCAGATGGCCCAGGACGAATGGGGCTGGGAAGGTTCCGAGTTGACCCGACTGGATCGTGACATCATCGTGCTGGCCAACCCGGAAATCGCGGGGCTGCCCACCTGGGTGATTGCACTGGTGGCTGCCGGTGGTATCGCTGCCGCGTTGTCGACAGCGGCCGGTCTGCTATTGGCGATCTCGTCGTCGATTTCCCATGACTTGTTGAAAGGTGTGTTCACGCCGAACATCAGCGAGAAGGGGGAGATGCTGGCAGCGCGTCTCAGCATGGCGGGTGCCATCCTGTTCGCGGGCTATCTGGGGCTCAATCCCCCAGGGTTCGCGGCCGAGGTGGTGGCGTTGGCGTTCGGTCTGGCAGCAGCCAGTCTGTTCCCGACATTGATGATGGGCATCTTCTACAAGAAGATGAACCGTGAAGGCGCCATCGTCGGCATGCTGGCGGGTCTGGTCGTGACCCTTGGTTATATCTTCACCTACAAGGGCTTCATGTTCTTCCCGCAGCTCGCGCTGTTGCCGGATAATGCCGACTACTGGCTGTTCGGCATCAACCCGGGCAGCTTCGGGGTGATCGGTGCGATCGCCAACGTGGTTGCCGCGATGGTGGTTGCGAAGCTGACGGCCCCGCCGCCGGCACACATCCAGCAGCTGGTGGAAAGCGTGCGCGTGCCGCGCGCCGACTGATCGCTCCGGCGATCGGGTGTGCCGTGTCTCCTGACGCGGCATACCATTCCGGAAGACCCGAAGGCCCGCCATCCGGCGGGCCTTTTTTATGGAAACGCTGACCTGTTCCTGCATCTGCGCCATGATGGGGCACGTCACATGGTCCATCAGCGAGCGGGGACAGTCATGGCCGGGACGCGGGAAGGTGTTGCTGATCTGCCGCCCGGCGATTGCTGGCAGATCCGGGACGCCTTGCACCGTTCTCTCGACGAGGCGGAGACCGTGAGCGCTCTGGCGGGAATCGCGGCGGATTTCCCCGGCTTTCAGGCAGCCATGCAGCGACAGGCGATCGATGCCGTCGAGCAGGGGCGCCAGATTTCGGCACTGACGGACCTGCTGACCCGGCGTCTGGTCGCACTCAGCCTTGCGGCACTGCCGACACCCGCGCCCGGTCCCTGGGCCTGGCTTGCCTGCGGTTCCCAGGGAAGGTCGGAGCAGACGGTCCATACCGATCAGGACAATGCGCTGATTTTTGCCGACGGCCTGCCGGCGTCCGCCGACGACTGGTTCCGGCGACTGGCGGAACTGGTCAGCGACGGTCTGGTGCACTGCGGTCTGCCGCAGTGTCCCGGTGGCGTCGGGCCTGCTGGCGCAGACTGGCGGCGTTCGGTTACCGGCTGGCGCAAGGCTCTGGCCGATGTGGTCCGCTATCCCGAGCGCAAGGCGGTCATGCTGGCCACCCATTATCTCGATCTGCGCACCGTCTTCGGTGAGGAGTCCCTGTTCGAACCCCTGCGCCGGAATGCCCTGATCCGCGCCGGCGGAAACAGTCGTTTCATGGCCAGGCTGCGGGAAGCGGCAACCCGGCCGGCGCCGCCACTGGGCCTGTTCGGTCGAATCCGCAGGCCCTGGTTCGGTCCGATGGCGGGGCATGTGGATATCAAGCAGGGAGGCATCCTGCCGCTGGTCCAGATCGTGCGATGCCATGCGGTGCGCGCCGGACTTCCGCAACTGCACACGATCGACCGGATCCATGCGGTGGTGCGGGAAGGTCTGCTGCGTGCCGAAACCGCGGCCGAGCTGGAGCGGGCCTATCGCACGCTGGTCGGCCTGCGCGCCCGCTTCCATGCTGAGGCCATCGAACAGGGACAGCGTCTCGCCAACCAACTGCCCCTGGCGGACATGACGCCCGACGAGAAAGCCGACCTCAGGCGTGCCTTCCGCTGCATCCGGCTGATGCAATCCGTACAGCGGCAAGCCGTCCTCGGCGAAGGTCTATAGGCCTTCGCCCTTGCCCTCCGGGCGCCTACTGCAGGGCGCCGGGCGCGGTAAGTCACTCCGTCTCGTCGCGGATACGCAGCGTCAGCTCGCCTTCCTCGATGTGGCGACCCTTGAGCGGAATCGAGATGACATCGTCGGTCTGCCGCGTCCCCTGTCTCGGCGCGTCGCTCTCGAGGCTGCCCCAGCCGGCCCGGATCAGGCGTCCCGGGCCGTTGTCTTCGTCGCGGATGCCGATGGTCAGGGTGTCGGCGAACAGGTGCTCGCCGGCGAACTGTCGATCCCGGACCACGCGTCGTTCACGGACGTAGATGGGCAGAATGCGCAGCCGGACCTGAAAGAAGGAGTAGCGCTCGCGTGTCTCCGGCCTGAGGCCGCGCATCAGGAAGACGCGGAACAGGGTTTCCCGGCCATCCTCCAGTGCCGCCGGGGTGGTGCGGATCGCCGAGCCATCCTCCTCGCGCTGATCGGTCATGGTCACCTCTTCACCGCGGATCACGACCTGGGTTTCCAGCAAAAGGTGCGCGAGTTCTTCGTTGTCCCGCAATTCGGCCTTCAGGCGCACGTCTTCCAGGGCGATCTCGACACTGGTGTCGCCGAACAGGAAGCGTTGCAGGTTCTGGTAGCCCTCGTCGGAATTGACCATGCCCAGCGGACCGCTGTGAGCGCGAAAGACGAAGGCCCGACTGCTGTTGCGGACGTAGGCATGCTCCATCTTGACCAGGCCGTCGCTGCGCGGCCCCACAGCCAGTCGCGCCAGATTGTAGTCCTCGTGGTTGGTGCCGATCAGGGAGAACACCTTGTTCGCCGGAAAGTGGGTGATTTCGTGCAGGCGGTTGGCATCCCGGTCGTTGTCGAATCCGAGGTACTGACGCATGCGGCGCGGGCCGAAGGTGTCGGCATCATTGATACCGAGGGCATCGCGCAGCTTGGCGGCGAAGCCGAGCCCGGTACGGAAATGGATGCCGCCGTGCGGCGTGCCGTAGGTAAACAGGCGGTCGACGCGTTCGACGGCACGATCCTTCAGGTGGCGCTGAATCAGACTGCGGCAGATCAGCCCGCCCATGGAATGGGCCACCAGATGCACCCGGGGTGCACCGCTGCGGCGGATGACGTGTTCGATCAGCCGCCCCAGATCACCTGCCAGTTCCTCGATCGGGTCGCGACTGCCGTCGCCGGTGATTCGCGACGTCTGATCGTAGTAGCGGAAAATCCACAGCGAACGCAGCTCAACATCGCCGTCCGATGCGCCGCGGAGGACGTTCACATTGCCGTCCTCGACGCGGGCGAAGTAATCGGTGTAGCCATGATCACGGATCAGTCGGACCAGCGGGCTCTCGAAAATGCGGAATTCCGGATCGCCATCGGCTCCGGTCCGGATCTTGGTACTACCCAGGTTGAAACCGTAGTAGGGCAGGTCGACTGTGGACTCGACCAGCCCCTGGTTTCCGGCATAGCCCCGGACGTAGATGATCGGCAGATAGCGCAGGTCCATGGCCCTTGATCCTCATGTCCGGAGAAACCCCCGGGTTGCCGCACCGGCCGACATTCGCTCGATGTCGGACTAAGAGAAAAGATGCTCCACCGGGTCGCCGCCGTCCAGCAGTTCCACTTCGGTATTGCCGATCAGCGGCTGCTTCGCCGCAACCAGCAGCGCCAGTGCCACGTTGCCGCGGGAGACCGTGATGTGGGAAACGGTTGCCGGTCGGGTTGTGATCCGGCCGCTGGCCGGCTCGTCGGTGAGCTTGCCGGGCTTCAGAATGAGATGCGGCGTCGCCGACTGGCGCAGGATGCGGTCGGCTGCGTGCTTGGCGGCCGCGTAAGGACGCAGCGCTTCCGGTGCCTGCATCGGATCCTCGGCGCGCAGGGCGCTGACCATGATGAAGCGCCGCATGGCCATGGCATCGGCCAGATCGATGCTGCGAATCGCGCCGAGCAGGTCAATCAGCAGTGTCTTGTCGGCGCCGGTGGTCGGCCCGGAGCCGGCGGTGAACAGAATCTCGTCGCAGCCCTCCGCCGCCTGACGGAAGTCGCCCTCCAGATCGGCAATCACGGTCTCGATACCGCGTTCGCTGAACCAGGGCGTCTGTCCGGTGTTGCGCACCATGGCGCGGATCGGCAGTTGCGCTTCCGCCGCGAGGGCGCAGAACTGACGGCCGATCTGGCCGTTGGCGCCAATCACCAGTGTTTTCATGCGCTCTCTCCTTCGTGATCCGTTCGCACGCCTGCGGTGGAAGCCGCATTGTCTGCCTGCCGGGTGTCGAGCCAGTGTTGCCACCGCCTGGCGAACCGGAGTTCCGGGCCGGCACCGGAGTGCTCGGCCGTCGACATGACTTTTGCGCGATCAGCTCTGGTAGGCAAGAATCCCGAGCATGAAAAACACGGGACGGAAACGCAAGCCGCTGCGCAGGATGCTGTGGCGGTTCGCTGCGGCTGCGGGTCTGCTGCTGCTCGGGCTGATTCTTTTCAGCGTTCTGCTGGTTCTGCTGCTGCGGGTGGTGAACCCGCCCAGCTCTGCATTCATGCTGCAGCATTCCTGGAATGCCTGGGGCAACGAAGAGTTGGCCGGACCGACGCGGCAGTGGGTGGGCTGGGATGACATCTCGCCGTCCATGCGGCTGGCGGTGGTTGCGGCCGAGGATCAGCTGTTCCCCCGTCATCGCGGGTTCGATTTCGATTCCATGTCCGCCGCGCTTGCCGATTACAGGCAGGGGGGGCGTCTGCGGGGCGCCAGCACCATCAGTCAGCAGGTTTCGAAGAATCTGTTTCTGTGGCCGGGGCGGAGTCTGCTGCGCAAGGGCCTGGAGGCCTGGTTCACGCTCTTGCTGGAGCAGTTCTGGGGCAAGCAGCGCATCCTCGAGGTGTATCTGAACGTGGCGCAGTTCGGGCCGGACGTCTACGGCGTCGAGGCGGCCAGTCAGAGGTACTTCAACAAACCGGCGGCGGCCCTGACTCAGGCCGAAGCCGCCCTGCTCGCGGCGGTGCTGCCGAATCCGGTGCGCTTCCGCGTGGACGCCCCGTCGAATCACGTGCGTCAGCGTCAGGCCTGGATCCAGCGTCAGATGAATCAGCTGGGCGGGCCGGCTTACTTGAATTCACTCTGACGGATACTCGGATTTGCCTTTCTATTCCCATTGCTGCGGCACACGTTCGATCGCGTCCGTGTCGTAACCCTTTTCGCCCAGGAACGCGATGATCTCGTCCAGATCTTCTTCCGGCATTTCCGGTTCGCGGGCCATGATCCAGACGTAGTCGCGTTTGCTGCGGCCGATCACGGTCTTGGTGTAATCATCGTCCAGCCAGATCACGAGGAACTCGGCCTTGATCGGCCAGATGAACTGCATGCCCCATTCCGCGTTGTTCTCGCTGCGCACG
The DNA here is from genome assembly GCA_003565775.1 of Ectothiorhodospiraceae bacterium. Taxonomy (GTDB): domain Bacteria; phylum Pseudomonadota; class Gammaproteobacteria; order Nitrococcales; family Aquisalimonadaceae; genus Methylonatrum. Next base: position 11,981 of record PXAT01000137.1, read on the forward strand.
AAACCTGTGGGGTTGTAGCGTTTTTCCTCGCCGTCGAAGCCGCCCTTGCGGAAGGTGAAGACCGTGTCGATGGTGCCGTCGTCGTTCAGGCTGTAGCGCTCCACGGCGTTGTGGGCGTCTCGTTCGAGAAAGGTCGGGATATTGGCGATGACGTACCAGTCGCCCATGTAGCGGTCCAGATCCACGTGATCGACGGTCGCCATCGGCGGCGCACTGGCGCAGGCGGTGAGCAGGCCGGCGGCCAGCAGGGGGGCGAGCAGGGGATGACGCGACATGGGAATTCCTCCTTGATGATCGCTTGAGACTCGTCAGACCGCGGGATGTTCACTGGCACGATTGCCGGCGAGTCCGGCTGCGGGACGGCGTCCGGCATTCGGCCGTCTGCCGCTGTGGCGTAAGCCCTGAGCGATTTTCAGGTCCTCCCGGAACCCGCGTCTTCCGGAGCTGAGCGGATTCAGGTCAGCAGCAGCAGGAGCAGCAGAACCATCGCGATGATGGCGACCGCGGCCAGCGACTGCTGTTCGCCCGTCATTGACCATCTGGCCAGCGCCACGCGGAAACGCCGTTGTGGCCTCACGGACGCGATGAGCCGTTGTTGCAGGTCTTGCGGATCGATGGCTCCGATCGACCGTTGCAGCAATGCCTTGATGTGCCGGAGTGCACACTCGATGGGGGCCACGAGGTCGCCTTCCGGAATTGTCGGCAGGCGGCGCCGACGCAGCATGAGTGCAACACCAAGGGCCAGCAGCAGAGGCCAGACCGCATCCCTCAGACCGGCGCCCGACAGGGCATACCCCAGCACGGTGGGGTCAGCCAGCACCCAGGGCAGCAGCAAGGCGGCCGCGAGCACCAGCCCCCAGGCTGCGGTGACGAATGCAGGCAGCCTGTTCCCCTGGCCGGGATCGGCAGACAACTGCTGCAGAAAACGCAGCAGCAGCAGGCTGGTCGTGATCGAGCTCAGCGTGATCAACAGCGGCAGCGGTGCCGCTGTTGCGGATTTGAGGGCTGCTTTCGCCACCAGGCCGCCGGTCAGCGGCAGCCCGGCGATACCGAGCGCCGCGATCACGATCAGCAGCTGTCGCCAGCGTCCGCCATGCCAGTGGTCCACGGACAGAAACAGCGCGCCCTTGGCCAGCGCATGATGGCCGGCGAACAGGGCGATCAGCGGCAGCATTGTCTGGGTCTCGGCACGGCCACCAAGAACCAGCGCCACCGGCACCGTCAGCAGGCCCATCTGGCTGACCGTGGAATAGGCCAGCACCGTCTTCGGCCGCTGTTGCAGGCTGCCCACCAGGGCGGCGGCAAAGGCGCCGGTGAGCCCCAGTATCAGCAGCAGGTCTGCTGCCGTTTGCAGCGCGGTCTCCTGATCAGGGAGAAAACGTAACCAGCCGACCAGACCGCCCTTGACCAGCAGGCCGGAGAGCACGGCGCTGGCGGGCACCGGGGCCGCGGGATGGGCCAGTGGCAGCCAGACATGAAGCGGGATCACGCCCATTTTCACGGCGAAGCCGGCCATCAGCAGGCTGCCGGCCAGCTGGGGTCGGTCCATGCCGGCAAAGACCTCCGGGATATCCGTCACCGCCGGATTGCCACCCTCGGCAGCCAGCAGGAAGATTCCGGCCAGCAACAGGCTCTCGCCGAAAATGGAGAGAACCAGGTAGACGCGACCGGCGCGGAAGGCTTCATTGCCGGCCTTGTGCACCACCAGGCCGTAGGCGGAAAAGGTCATGACTGCAAAGCAGAGATAGAACGAGGCCAGATCCTGGCTCAGCAACATCCCCAGGTTGCCGGCCATGGTAAACAGCCAGGACATGCCGAAGCGGCGTCCGTCGCGGCCGGCGAACAGTTCGCCGGCGGCCAGGGTTGCGGCCGGCCATAGCAGTGCGGCACAGAACAGCAGCACGCGACTCAATTCGTCCAGCGCCAGGTGCGTGCCGAGCAGGAGCCAGGGGAGCGCAAGTGGTGCCGGATCAAGCAGCACGACCAGCAGCGCCAGCGCGCTGGTGAGCATGACCCCGACGTTGGCGCCATGGCGACCGATCTGGCCTGACAAGGCGGCCAGCGCGAGCAGGATCGGTAAGGCAGGGATCAGCATCAGCAGCATGCTCATGGGCTGTACTCCCGTTCCACCAGCAGTTCCACCCAGGCGAGCGGGCTCCAGTCGAAGCCGGCGAACAGACCGGCCGCCAGAGCCGCGAAGCCGGCGAACAGGGTCGGGCCCAGCAGGCCCGGCGCAGCCTCGGCCAGACCCTCGGTCTGCTCGTCGCGAGGCGGCCGGAACCAGACCCGGTGCAGGATCGGCAGAAAGTAGATGGCATTGAGAACGGTGCTGGCCAGCAGGACGCCGACGACCCAGAACTGGCCGGCCGCCACCGCACCCAGGCCCAGGTACCACTTGCTGATAAAGCCGGCCAGCGGCGGCAGACCGATCATCCCCAGCGCCCCCAATGTGAACATGGCGGTGGTCCAGGGCATGCGCCGACCGATACCGTCCAGGTCCTCGATGGCATGAATGCCGTGAGTTTCGGCGTAGCAGCCGGCGCAGAAGAACAGCGTGATTTTCATCAGGCCCTGGTGCACCAGATGCACCAGGCCGCCGATGCTGGCCAGTGGATTCGCCAGTGCGATCCCCAGCGCGATGTAGGACACCTGGCTGACCGTGGAATAGGCAAGGCGTCTTTTCAGATCGGTCTGCCAGATGGCGCGCAGCGAGCCGTAGATGATGGTGATCGAGGCCATGATGGCCAGCAGTTGCGCGAGCCCGAGATCCTGCATCAGGTTGATGCCGTAAACGTCGTAGACCACGCGGACGATGCCGAAAGCGCCGGCCTTGACCACGGCCACTGCATGCAGCAGCGCACTGACTGGCGCCGGTGCGACCATGGCCGTCGGCAACCAGCCGTGTACCGGTGCCAGTGCCGCCTTGACCCCCATGCCGCCGATCAGCAGCAGGAAAATCCCCGTCAGGGCCAGTGGATGGCTATCGACCAGGTGTTCCAGCGTGCCCCCGGCGACGAAATCCTGGGATCCGGCCAGCCCGTGCAGCAGCACGATGCCCAGCAGCAGGACGGCACTGCCACCGAGCGTGTACCAGAGATAGCCACGGCCTGCGCGCATGGCTTTTTCGGTACCGCGATGCACCACCAGTGGCCAGGTGGACAGAGTCAGCATTTCGTAGAACAGGAAGAAGGTGAACAGATTGCCGGCGGTGGCGATGCCCATGGTCGCGGCCACGCACAAGCTGAAAAAGCCGAAGAAGCGGGCGCGGTTGGGTGAGTCCTCGAGGTAGGCGATGGCATAGATCGTGGTCGCCAGCCAAAGCAGCGCCGACAGGCTGATGAACAGCATGCTGAGGGCGTCGGCGTGCAACACCAGATCAATGCCCGGCATCAGAGGCACTCGCAGCAGAAATTCGTGGCCGGCGCGGACACCGAGCAGCATCACGCCGACCAGGACCAGCTTGAGCAGCGCCGCGGCAAGGTTGATGCCGATGCGCAGTCGCGGGTGATCCTCTCCCAGGGCGAGGATCACCGCGGCCGCCAGCAAGGAGCTGAGCAGCACCCACAGTGGCATGGCCTGATACAGCCCGCTCATTCGCTGCCTCCGACCGGACTACCCAGCAGTTCCAGCAATGGTGCGGATACCACGCCGAGCACGATGGCCAGTACCGCCAGTACCGTCGCCGACCAGGCCATCAGCGGCGGTGGCACCATGCCGGGACGATCCGGGACATTCTCGGGCGGCTGCAGGAAGGCGAGCCGCAGGACCCGGAACACATAGGCCGCCGCCAGCAGGCCGCCGAGCAGCAGGGTGATGGTCCACCACCATTGTCCGGTTTCCACGGATGCGGTGAGCAGCAGCCACTTCGCGGTGAAGCCGCCGCTCGGCGGCAGGCCCATGATGCTGACGCCGGCCAGGCCGAAGGCGAGCAGGCTGACGGCCAGCGGCCGATCGATGCCACGCATCTCGCGCAGACGGTCATGGCCGAGGTACAGCAGGATATTGCCGGCGGCCAGAAACAGCGCCCCCTTGGCGAGGCCATGGGCAAGCCCGTGGTAGACCGCGCCCTGCCAGGCGGCGGTGACAGCCATCGGGAAGAACAGCAGCATGTAGCCAAGCTGTGCCACCGTGGAATATGCCACCACCAGCTTCAGTCGCTCCTGGCGAAATGCCTGCCAGGAACCGAACAGGATGGCCAGTGCGCCCAGCGCTCCGAGCAGTTGCCCGGCGGCCGGTGTGACCAGGGGGTCCAGCGGTCCGCTCCACAGGCGCAGCAACAGATATGCCGCGGCCTTGACCACCAGTGCCGACAGGATCGCACTGACCGCCGCCGGCGCGCCGCCGTGGGCGGCCGGCAGCCAGACGTGGAAAGGCAGGATCGCCGCCTTGATCAGGATGCCGACGATGATCAGGCTTGCACCGAGGCTGCCGGCCAGCGTGCTGTCCGGCAGCGCGTCGGCCAGCAGGGCCAGATCGAGGGTGCCGGCCTGGGCATACAGCAGCGCAACGCCCGCCAGATAGATCAGCGAGCCGAGCAGCGCGAACAGCAGGTAGCGCAGGGCCGCGTCCACGGTTTTGCCCGGTCCGGCCAGCAACACCAGCGGAATCGCGGCCAGTGTGACCAGTTCCAGCGTGACGTAGATGTTGAACAGGTCGCGCGACAGGAACAGGGCGTTCAGCGAACCGAGCAGCAGCGGCCACAGGGTCCAGAAACGTAACGCGTCGTGGTGCTGATCACGCCAGGCGGCCATCGCATACAGCGAAACCGCAACCGCCAGCAGCGCGGTCAGCAGCAGCATCAGCAGGGCCAGCCCGTCGGCCAGAAGATGGATGGCGAGCGGCTCCGACCAGCCGCCGAGGTTGGCGACGATGGCGCCCTCGTCGGCGACCCCCGGAATCAGTGCCAGCACCAGCAGCAGATTGACTCCGACCAGTACATTGCCGAGCCGCGGCGCGGGGCGGCCGGCGATGAACTGCAGCAGACCGGCGAGAAATGGCAGAAACACCAGCATGACCGGCAACACGTCAGGTCTCATCGTCGCCCCTCGTCCGCGCCTGCCGGCGCACCAGGGCCAGACCGAAGGCGGTCGCGCTGACCGCGATCACTATGCCGGTGAGGACCATGGCATGCGGCACGGGATCCGGGCCGTCCGGCAGGCGTCGGGCAATCAGGATCAGGGCGAGGAAGACACCATTGCCGAACAGATTGATTGACAGCAGTCGCCGGACCGCATGGCGACAGAGACAGAAGCCGTACAGGCCGATGCCCATGAGACCTGCGGCGGCGACGGCGAGCGGCTCGATGCCCGTCATCGTTCACCCCGCCGGCGTAGTCCCGGAGTGCCGGTGTAGAGCAGCAGCAGGGAAAGGGCGATGGACAGGGCAAGGCTGAATTCGATGAGCACCATGATCGGCGTCACGAGTCCCTGCGGATAAGCCATGAAGGCGCCGGTTACCGGTATGAGCAGCAGGCCGGCCAGGGTAAAGACCAGCGCGCCGCCGGCGAGCAGCGCCCGCAGCACCCAGCCGTCCCTGCCGTCACCCTCGCCGAACCCGGTGAGGATCAGCAGGACGCCGGCCCCGGCCAGCACGGCACCACCCTGGAACGCGCCACCGGGACTGTAAGCGCCGGCCCAGACCAGATACAGGCCGATCAACAGAATCAACGGCAGAAACAGCTGCGCCAGCGTGGCAGGCAGCATTGTCCTTGCCGGCAATTCGGTATCGCGGGGTAGCGGGCTGTCCAGCATTAGGGTGCCGATCAGCGCCATCAGCAGCACACCCATTTCCAGCAGCGTGTCGTAGGCGCGGAAGTTCAGCAGGACCGCGGTGACCGGCTGATCGACGCCGGCCGCATCGAGCTGATCCAGCGCTGCCAGTCCGCTCATGGCCGCCTGTTCCGGGTGCTGGTGCAGGGCAACGGTCAGCAGGACTGCGAGCACGGTGCAACCGGTCGTGATCAGGGCCGGGCGCAGTCCCTGCCATGGCAGCGGAATGCGCTCGTTGCCATGCCCCAGCGGCAGCGAGCGCCAGGTTCCCAGCAGCAGCACGCCCAGCAATCCGGCACCGATGGCCGCCTCGGCCAGGGCCAGGTCCGGGGCTTCCAGCCGGACCCAGGACAGGGCCAGCAGCAGGCCGAGGACGATGAAGGCGACAATCGCCTGCAGCAGGCTCCGGGCGCTGACGCAGCGCGCGGCGAGCAGCAGCAACAGCAATGCGAGCAGGCTGTCCAGCGCGGTCATCTGTCGTCCTCGTCGCCGCACTCGCCGACCTGCAGGGCATACCCGGCAATGAGATGACAGGCGACCGAGGCGGCGATGATCGCCACCAGCCAGACCAGTGCAATCAGCAGGGCGAGCCGCGGCGAACCTGCGAGCAGGGCGACACCCAGGGCGAGCAGCCCCAGTCCGGTATTGTCGGCCTTGGTCAATGCGTGCAGGCGGCTGTAAACGTCCGGAAACCGCAGCAGGCCCACAGTGCCGGCAAGATAGAAGCCGACGCCGGCCAGAATCAGCCCACAGGCGAGGAATGTCGTCATCGGTCACCGCCGCGCGGCGGGGCGCGGCGCACGAAGGCCAACGCCAGCAGGGCCGCGAACAGGACAAACAGCAGTGCCGCGTGAATCAGGGCCGGCTCCTCCAGGCGGACGGCCAGCAGCAACAGCAGACCTACTGTGGTCGTGCCCGAGAGCTGCACGGCCAGGATCCGGTCGGCGCCGGCCGGGCCGGCAATGACCCGGATTAGCCCCAGACCGAGCAAAAGCAGGAGCATGAATGCGGCGGCGTCCAGGACCAGCAGGGTCATTCCCGGCCCGCCGGTTCGTCACGGAAGATGCGGACGACTGCCTGTTCCAGCGTCGGCAGATCACGTTGCATCGCGGGGTCCAGCAGATGCACGCGGATGGTATCGCCGTCGTCGCGCGCCGCCAGCGTGCCAGGCATCAGGCTCATGCTGAGCATGAACAGGTTGCGCGCAGGGGCGGTCTCCAGTCTGGTCCGGTAGTCGATCCATGCCGGCTCGAGTGGCAGCCGGCGTCGCATGGCGCGCTGGGCCACGTCCACGCCGCCGAGCAGGGACTGACGCAGAAAGAAGCCGATGAACCCGAGCGCCGGCAGGAAAGCGATCGATGGCAGGGAGGCCGGTGTCAGTGCGGCGGCACTGACACCGGCGACGAGGGCAGCGGCGAGCGCGAAGCCCGGGCCGTCGCCACCACTGAGCAGCAGCCAGAGGGCCAGGCAGAGCGTGCCGGTGGTCAGTCCCCAGATGCGACGCTTGGAAGATGTCGGTGGCATTGGCCTCTCTGCCGGATGGTGGCGGGAGAGACCGATTCGAACGCGGATGCGCGAGATCCTCCCTAAGGAAACACTGAGGTATTCCCGCGTCTGCGCCCGAGACCGGTTTTGGTCATCTGGCAAGGCGCGGTGCCGGTCCGGTAGTGGCGCTACCGGGCCGGTGGCGCAACGCCGCCAGGGACCAAAACCGGCCGGGCCCTTCGGGTTGGGCCGCATTTTCCCCGAATGCTGCGTTGCGCTGCTTGACCGCAGAATGACTGCAGTACTGCGCAGCGCGCCTTGCCTCGGAGAAAATGCGGACGCCAACGCCGACGTGCGAATGCTTCAGCGTTTCCTTAAAGGTTCTAACAAGCAGTGGTTATCGGCTGCAAGCCCTGTCGGGAAACGCTTGCCGGCGGGCGCACTGGCTTGCCCCTCGTCCGGACAGTCTGTGCGGCTCCGGCGCGGCCAGACCGCCAGCAGCAGGTGTCCGTCGTCAGAGCACCGAACGAATGGCGTCACGCAGTCTGGCGTCGTCCGGGGCGATGCGACTGGGGAATGCGGCAACGACCCTGCCGTCGCGATCCACCACGTATTTGTGGAAGTTCCAGCCGGGCGATTCCGACTGGCGCGCCAGTTCCCGGAACAGCGGATGCGCATCCTCGCCGCGCACGTGGATGGGCGAGAACATGTCGAACGTGACGCCGAAGTTGATACGGCAGACTTCCGCCACCTCGGCCTCGTCCTCCAGTTCCTGCTGGAAGTCGTTGGACGGGAAGCCTGCCACGCGCAGGCCCTCGTCGGCGAATTCCTGATGCAGTGCCTCCAGCCCTTCGAACTGACCGGTGAACCCGCAGCGGCTCGCGGTATTCACCAGCAGCAGCGGCTGACCGGCGAAGCGCTCCCTGAGATCCACGGTCTCATCGGAGTGCAGACGACGCAGCTCATGGTCGTAGAGGGCGTCCGGATCCGGCGTTCCGGTCAGCGCCGCGCCGGGCAGAAGGGCCAGGGCAAGTCCGAGTCCGAACAGGCGATGCAGTGGCATGGGCAATTCCTCGTCGATCGATAGTTCAGAGACCGATCACGGCGCCGGCAGTTCAAAGCGTCTGCAGGATGGACAGCGCTACGGTGTTGAGCACCGCATGGGCAATGATCGCGGGCCAGAGCGTTCCCCAGTAGAGGGTGGCGCGGGCGAGAATGATCCCCACCAGAGCCGTCTGGGCGATGCCGATCCAACCCTGGTAGCCATGGCCGAGCCCGAACAGGAGTGATGATAGCAAGACCGGTCCCCAGATCCCGGCGATCAGCAGGCGGCTGCGCTGCAGCAGGAAACCGCGGGCCAGCAGTTCCTCGTAGACGGCGACGAAGAGCATGGCGGCGGCGATGGCGAGAAACGGCAAACCGCCGACCAGGAAGCCGGCGACCTCGCCCAGTCGGGCGTGATGCTGTTCCAGGGTGCCGGGCGAGGCCAGCATGACGAGTCCGGCGAACAGGCCGTTGCCGGCAAAGACCGCGAGCAGGATGATCAGGGCTCTCGGCACATCCTGTGCGACCGGTCGCACCAGTCCGAGATCCGGCCAGCGGATTCCCCGCCAGCGCAGAATGGCCTGCAGCCCCGCGAGAATGACAAGGCCCTGCACAACGATGATGTGCAGGGCCATGACGTTTTCGCCGGCCAGTTGCTGTCCGACCAGCGCCGCCAGCAGGCCGGCGGCGAGCACCAGGGCAACGGCGAGCATCAGCTCGCCGATCAGTGCCAGGGGTCGGGGTTTAAGGAGACGCTGATTTATTCGCACGTTCGCGTTGGCATCGCATTTTTTCCGAGGCAAGGCGCGCAGCGCAGCACCGCAGTCACTCTGCGGTCAAGCAGCGCAACACCGCAGGACGGCGAATCCGACGGCCACCCGCAGGGTTCGGGCCGTTCTCACGCCTGGCGGTGTCGCAGGCCACCCCGGGTAGCCCCGCTAACCGAGGCGACCTGCTGCTAGCCGGTTCGCAAGCACCGCACTCGAGCGCGGCGGCGTGAAACGATGCATGCTTCCCTGGAGGTTCGGCCGATTCTGGCCCCTGGCGGTGTTGCGTCGCCGGCCCGGTAGCTGAGGCTACCGAACCGGCACCGCGCCGTGCCAGGC
>PXAT01000209.1 GCA_003565775.1 Ectothiorhodospiraceae bacterium
AAAAAATGCGATGCCAACGCGAACGTGCGAATAAGTCAGCGTCTCCCTAGCGCACTTTGCCCTGGGAAAATGCGAACTCCAACGCAGTCGCGTGAATTAATCGGTGTTTTCGTATGCATGATCATCCCGCGAAGCCGGTCGGGAATATCACCTGACAACGGATTTTTGTGGGCCGCGAGGTTTCGATTCGAGCATGGAGGTGAGGCTGTGTCGGCGCGGATGCGCAAAGCCGTGTCGCAGGGGTCTGGTGCTCTTTTCGGGGTTCGCCGATGAGGGGGCCGTCTGCAGCGTGCCGCTGCCCTGAAGCGCGTGTTCCGACGCGGACATCGGGTAGCATGACACTCCTTCTAATAATTCGCCTGGTTGCGCTGCTGTTCGGCGGTACATCGCCGGGCTCTGTCACTCTTCGGCGCCGCAATCTGTCTCTCACATTCGTTTTCTGCCTTTTCCTCCCGGCCGTGATTGCCGCGGATCAGGATGACGACATCGTGATGATCGCGCATCCCGCCGCGGCCGCGGACCATTTGCAGCGTAATGTCGCCCGGGCCGTTTTCGGCATGCGGCAACGGACCTGGCCGGATGGCACGGCCGTGCGTGTTTTCGTATTGCCTGATTCCCATCCCGTACATGCGCGATTCGTCAAAGAACGGCTGGAGGTCTTGCCGCACCAGTTACAGCTTTCCTGGGACAGGGTCGTGTTTTCCGGCACGGGGCAGGCGCCGGGGCGTGTGCAGACGCTGGACAACATGCTGGAGCAGGTCGCAGCCACCCCCGGGGGGCTCGGTTACTCGGAACGAGGAGCGGTCGATGAGCGTGTCCGCATCATTACCCTTGAGCGGTAAGGAAGCGCCGATGTATTCCCGCGTTCGCGCCGGAGACCGGTTTTCGTCATGCGGCAAGGCGCGATGCCGGTCCGGCCATGGATATGCGGGACCGATGGCGCAACGCCGCCAGAGGCTGGAACCGGCCGGAATCTTCGGCTTGGGCCGCATTTTTCCCGGTTGCGGCGCGCTGCCTGACCGCGGGATGACGGCGGCGCTGCGCAGCGCGCTGTGGCTCGGGAACAATGCGGCGGCCAATGCAGGCGGGAGAATCAGGCAGCGCTTTTTCAAGCTCCGGCGCGCATGGTGGTCTCTGGTCTTGTTGCCGGCTTTCGCCGGGCCGACTCCGGCCGCTGCCGAGGATCTGCTTGCGACCCTGCAGTTCCAGGGCTTCGTGACGCAGGGCCTGGTCGTGACCGATCGGAACAATTTCTTCGGCCCGAGCAGTTCCGGTGGCGGTAGTCTCCAGTTCACGGAGGTCGGCGTGAACGCATCATTGCGACCTCGGGAACGCTTGCTGATCTCCGCCCAGGTGCTCGGTCGGCGTGCGGGCAGCGACGGCCGGGACGCGCGACCGAAGCTCGATCACGGTGTCGTCGACTACCAGATTTATAATAGTCAGCGACGCAGCGTGGGGCTGCAGGCAGGACGCTTCAAGAATCCCTTCGGCTTCTACAATCAGACACGTGACATGTCCTTCACGCGGCCAAGCATCCTGCTCCCCCAGTCCATCTATTTCGACCGCACGCGCTCGCTGGGCCTCGCCTCGGACGGACTGACCGTTTACGGGGAAGAGAGAATCCCCACCGGCACGGTGCGTGCTCAAGTCGGAGTCGGCAGGCCGCAGACCAGCGAGGATCTCGAGAACGCGTTGCGGCTTGACGAACAGTCCGGTTCGCTCGATGGCCGAACCTCCGTTATCGGCCAGCTGCTTTACGAGCATGATGGCGGGCGCTTCCTGGCGGCGCTCAGCGCTGCTCGGGTGCGCGCCCGTTTCGATTCCGGCAGGACCGGTCCGGGGGATGCCGATTTTCGCTTCGAGCCCTGGATCGTCTCGCTGCAGTACAACGAGGAAAACTGGAGTCTGACCTCGGAGTTCGCCTTGCGGCGGTCGTCACTGCAGGGCCTCGACTTCGAGCCGGCCAATTTTGATATCACCGGCGAGAGTTGGTATGTCCAGTATTCCCGTCGGTTCATGACGGATTGGCAGTGGCTGGTACGCTACGATGTGCTCTATCTGGATCGCGGTGATCGCAGCGGAAGGGATTTTGAATCCGCTGGATTCGGTCCTGCACACTCACGTTTCGCGCGTGATCTCACGTTCGGTCTGCAATGGCGTTTGCATCCTCAGATTCTGTTGGCGGCCGAGTATCACAACGTCGACGGAACAGGCTGGCTGCCGGGCAAAGACAACCCGGATGCGGGCGACACATCGCGGCGCTGGAACATGTTCCTGCTGCAGACTTCGCTACGATTCTGACGGTGCGGCCAATGAGTGCGGACTGCCATCCGATTCTGTCAGTCGTTGCCCTTGATCTGCCGGCGTCGCCGGACGCCGGGGCATGGGCGTCGGAACCCGGGCTGATCGATCAATCTGGCTCAAGCGCATGACTCGCAAAACCGGGATAGCAAATTTCTTGCGCCGGATGACCAAAGGCCATGTCCTCAGTCTGAAGTGGCGGGTCATTGCCCTGACCAGTTTGTTGCTGCTGGCGATGGCCGGTCTGTTCGGCTTCATCAGTCATCAGAACCTCACCGCACAGTTCGATCAGACCCGGGACCTCATGCATGAGCGTCAGATCCGGCAGCTGGAGCGCACGCTGCAGCAATCGGAGGATGACTTGCGGCGACTCGCCGACATGGCCGTGTCCTCCGCGGATATGGGTGGTGCCTTGCGCGAGGGCGATGCCGAGCGAGTGGGACAGAGTTTCGAGTCACAGTGGCCGATGCTGCAGCTGGATGCCGGGGTCGACGAAGTTCGGATCCTGAGCGCTGCGGGGATCGAGCTGGTGAGCTGGGGGGAGCCGCTCGGCGAAGCCGGTGATGTCCCCTTTGATGCCTGGGCGCAGGCGGTCGCAGCGGGTGACAAGCCGGTCACGTCCCTGTTGTGTGTCGACGATTGCCGGCAGTACGTGGCCGTCCCTGTGCTGGCGGAAGGGGTCAGCATCGGTGCCGTCGTGATGTCCCGCTCGCTGGCGGATGTGGCGCTTCATGTCCAGGAAGTGTCCGGTAGCGATGTGTCGCTGCTGGTTGCTGGTGACACCCGCTCCGTCGATGAGGCTTCCAACCGTTATCTGCAGGGCTGGGACAAAACGGTGCGGCTTGCGACCCGGCAGTCGGAGACCCTTCCGGTCCTGCAGGCTGCTGCCCTGGGTGCGGGACCGGAAAAACTGGGTGGCTCACGTTTCCAGCTGGAATTGGGAGGCCGGCAGCTGGAGCTTGCGGCGCTTCCGCTGGGCGATAATCCGGCCGCGGGTAGCGCCGCCTACATGGCGTTGTTATCCGACATCACTGACGAAGTGAGCGCCATCCGGTCGGACACTCGTACCATTGTCATGGTCGGCCTGGTTGGCTGGTTGGCCGCCGAGGCTCTCCTGCTGGGGATACTCTGGGTGCCGATGGCGCGCTTGCGGCGCCTGGCAGACGTGCTCCCTGTTCTGGCGCGCGGCGGGTTTCATACGGTTCGGGAGACCATCGGCAAACCGGCCGAGGGCCTGCAGGACGAGATCGATATTCTGGATGGCTCGGCGATTGAGTTGTCCAGCCAGCTGGAAAGCCTTGAGGGCTCGCTGAGGGCGAGCAGTGCGGAACTCGCAGCACGCGTCCGGGACCTGGCCCGCGAACGGGATTTCGTCAACAGCCTGCTGGATACCGCGCGGGTCATCATTGTGACCCAGGACCGGAACGGGCGGATCACCCTGGTTAATCAGTATGCCGAGGCGATGACCGGAATTGCGGAATCCGGTCTGCTCGGACGATCGTTTACCGACGTGTTCCTGCCGGACGGTGCGGAAGGTCCGGTGACGAACGGACAACGTCCGGCCCAGGAGGAGGGTCTCATGCCCGCCGTCGGGGGTGAGTCGCGGGCCGTGGTGTGGTACCACGCGCCGATTCCGGGGCAGGACAGCAACAATAACGCGCTGATCAGCGTGGGCCTCGACATTACCGACCGAAAGCGCGCAGAGGACCGGCTCGCCTGGCTCGCCAATCGCGATCCGTTGACCGATCTCTTCAACCGTCGGTACTTCCAGAACGGGCTCGAGCGGGCGCTGGCGGAAGACGGCCATGGGGCGATGCTGTTCATGGATCTTGACCAGTTCCGTGATGTCAATGAGCTCAGTGGGCATCATTCGGGAGATCAGTTGCTGCGCCTGGTGGCGGAGCAGCTGCACAAGGAACTGGCGGACGAGAGCCTGGTCGCGCGTTTGGGCGGGGACGAATTCGCGGTGCTGCTTCGCGGCTTCGATGCAGCGCGTGCGGAGCAGGTCGCCGCTCGAATCGCCAGCCTGCTGGAGGGTATCAATTTCTCTGCCGGGGGACGTCGGCATCGAGCCGTCGCCAGTATCGGTATCGCGCTGTATCCCCGTCACGGGACGAATCCGGCAGACCTCATGGCAAGCGCCGATCTGGCAATGTACAAGGCCAAGGAAAGCGGCGGCGTTTGCTGGCATGTGCTGTCGACCACCACCGGCCAGCGTGAGGAACTGAGTCGTCGCGTTTACTGGATCGACCGGATTCGCGACGCGCTCGAGAACGATCGTTTCGAGTTGATGGCGCAACCGATCTTGCGGCTGGTGGATGGCGTGACCAGTCACTATGAGGTGCTGGTCCGTATGGTTGACGAGGACGGAAGCCGGATTGCGCCTTCATCCTTCGTCCCGGTCGCAGAGCGCAGCGGCCAGATCGTGGAGCTTGATCGCTGGGTGTTGCGAGCCGCCCTGCGTCTGCTGCGAGACTTGCAAGACGACGGCATGCGGCTCTCGGTAAACCTGTCGGCGCAATCGCTTCGCGATACCCGGTTGCAGGCATTCCTGGAGGCGGAACTCGGGGCATCGGGCGCGGACCCGAACTGCCTTGTGCTGGAAGTCACCGAAACGGCCGCAGTGACCGATTTCGTAACTGCCCGCGGACTCATGGAGGGCATCCGCAGCCTGGGATGCCATTTCGCGCTGGATGATTTCGGGGTCGGGTTCAGCAGCTTCCATTACCTGGGGCAATTGCCGGCTGATTTCATCAAGATCGATGGCTCTTTCATCCGCAATCTGCCCAGCAGCCTTGAAAATCGTCTCATCGTCCGTGCCATTGCTGATATCGCGGCCGGTTTCGGCAAGAAGACCATCGCCGAATTCGTCGACAATGCAGCCATTCTGCCTTTTCTCCGGGAATACGGGATCGACTATGCGCAGGGCTATCACCTCGGGAGGCCGGTTCCAGCGGGAGAGATCACCCCTTCAGGTTCTCGGAAACGTGATCGCGACCACGAAAATTGAGGCTGTTGAGTGACAGCTTTTTCAATACGATAAAAGGCGATAGCGAATGAAAGATTCCTTGCGGGAGGCCCTGGCACAGATCGAACGCCACTTCCGTTTTTCCCTCGCCGTTGGCGATGCAGAAAGACAGAAGGTGTTCGCGTTGCGTTATCAGGTTTACTGCCGGGAATTCCAGTTCGAGAGGGAGGAAGATTGCCCTGGCGGGCTGGAGACAGACGCATTCGACGATAACGCTGTGCATTGTCTGCTCGAGCACCGGAGTTCGGGGCTCGTTGCCGGCTGCGTGCGGATGGTTCTTCCGGCCATGGATTCCTCATGCACGCTCGACGCCCTGCCCCTGGAGCGGCACTGCCATCAGAGTCTGAGCCACGGCAGTCTGCATCCCGGCAGATTGCCCCGACAAAGCGTCTGCGAGATTTCCCGGCTGGCCGTAGCCGGGTTTTTCCGGCGCCGTCAGGGCGAGGACAAGTCCCTCGTTGGAGACATCGATTCCATTGTGCTGTCCCCGGCGGCCATGCGAACGGCGCCGGTTATGGGGCTGTCGCTGTTTCTGGCGGCAACGGTCATGGTCGGCATGGCTGGCAGACACCACGTCTTCGCGATGATGGAGCGACGTCTGGTGCGCCTGCTCTCACGCTCAGGATTCGGTTTTCATCGAGTCGGGGAGTTTGTTGACTATCACGGTCAGCGGGCGGCCTACTATATCGATCAGACGCAGGTGGTTGCCGGCATGCACCAGTCCATGCGGGATCTGTACGGCAGCATCGAGGCACAGATACATCCATACTTCGTAACGCTTGCCAGGGATGCCGGCATGGGTTCCTGCCTGACGCCGCGACCCGAACGCGACGGTCATGCCAGGTCGTCGTCCCTCCATCAGTCGGCTTGATTCCGCTTTCATCTGCCGGCGAACCTCCGATTGGTTACCGTGTCCGTGCCCGAACCGGTTCTGATCACCCGGCAAAGCGCGGCGCCGGGTCGGTCGCCGCGACCGGCGGGGCGATTGTAGAACCGGCGAAATCCTGCCAGTAGGTCAACTGCCATGAATCGCATCAACCCGAACAAGCTTCTGCGCAGCAAGTGGACCGCACCCAGGCCAGAGCGCAAGGAAAAGCACTTCATGGTCACCGAGCTGTGGCGGGATGAGGACGAAAACGTCGTCGACGTGACGCTCGAGGCGGTGCTGACCCGACGTGCGTATCGCATGCCCTGGCGCGAGTTGGAGGACGCGGAGCGCTGGCTGACCGGTTGGCGCTGAGCATCGCCCGACGCAGTTCCCTCCCTGTGCGGTCGGGTACAGACATGGCCTGACGGGGGTGTACCATCATTCCGGTGGTTACGGTTACCAGGCGCCTTGTCTGTGACAGCGACGGCCAAAGCCCGCCGGCGTGTGGTGACCATGCGCAACACGCGGCGTTTCCGCCCGACTTTTCCCAGTCCTGGAGTTTCCCGTATGCGCGTCTTTTCCAATCCGGTCGGCCCCGGATCGCTCTGGTTCGATAATCTCTCGACCGCGGACGGCGTTCCGGTTGCCTACGATCCGCAGGCCAGGGCCTTCGTGCCGATGCCGCCATTCTGCATTAACCGGGAGCGGATCGGCTGTAACTGGATTGCACCGGAGGCGGGTGCCTTCTGTCGATCCTGTGCCATGACGGAGCTGGCGCCGGATCCGGACATTCCGGGAGCCATCTCCAACTGGGCGCAGACCGAGGCGGCCAAGCGGTGGCTGCTTGATAATCTCGGTCGCTGGCACTGGTTCCGACCGGAGGATCCGGGTGCCCGACCGAACTTCCACCTGGTCGCCGAAGGACCGACGCCGGTGCTCATGGGGCACGTCGGCGGCGTGGTCACCATCAGCGTCGCGGAAGCCGATCCGGTTCTGCGTGCCACACGGCGCCAGGCGCTGGACGAGCCCTATCGCACGATGATCGGTCACATGCGCCACGAAGTCGCGCATATGCTCTGGTGGCGCCTGAGCTTACGTGATGATTTTCTGGATGCCTTCCGGGCCATGTTCGGCGACGAGCGCTCCGATTATGTTGCCGCGCTGCAGCAGCATTACGCGATCGGTCCGATGCCGGAATGGCGGCAGTACTACCTGACCAGTTATGCGTCCGCGCATCCTCACGAGGATTGGGCAGAGACGGCCGCCCATCTCATGCATCTGACGGACATTACCGACAGTTTCGTCGCCAGCGGCCTGTCCTCGCCGGAATTGCCGAGAGGCCATTGGGATCCCTACGCGGAACCGGATCCGGAACGCCTGATCGGGATCGCGGCGTCGTTGACCGTAGGGGTCAACCACGTGAACCGGTCGATGGGCCTGTCGGACCTTTATCCCTTCGTCCTGTCGCAGATGGCCCGGAGCAAGCTTGCCTTCGTGCATCAGTGGTTACGTCGTGGGGCCCAGGGGCTTTAGGAGCCACTGATTTGGTCCCGCGGTTGCGCCCGGGAGGTGGTGTGAGCAGAAGGCAGGAGGCCGCGGGGGTATCGCCGGGGGGGCTTGCCATCTGCATGTTGCATGAAGAGCAACTCCTTCGGGGTCGGTGCTGCCATGCTATGCACCGTATCGGGTTTGTACTAGTCTTGTATCAGTAATGCCCGGTGCTGAGGCCGGTCCCGCCCCGGACAAGGCCCGGTAACATTTCGCGTAGTCCGCACAGCAGGGGTTTCTGCATGGTGTTCGGTAATCAGCCGATCGTCGGCGAAGCAACGACGCGGATCCACCGGCCGGTCGAATCCGTTTTCCACTTCATTGCCGACCGGTTTGCCGAGAATTACCCGCGCTGGTCGCCTGAAGTCCTGGAGCTGAAGGTGCTTAGCGCCGGGGAGCTGGACTGCGACTGGTTCGCCCGTCAGACACGGCTGGATCACGGTCACAAGACCACATCGACGTTTCGTGTGGCGGATATCCGGCGACCGACCCGAATCGTGTTTTCCGGCGTCTCGGCGGAATTCGTCTGCACCTACGCGCTGGATCGCGTCGGCGAGCGCGAGGAGCACGCCCGGCTCCGGTTCCGCTTCGAGTTCCCCCGCCCTGAACTGCGGATGCGCCCGTTCCGAAAGCTCATCCAGACCTCCGTGCAGGAAGGGGCCGAGCGGACCGTCCACAATCTCAAGGGGCTGGTCGAGCAGGCGGACGAGCCGCTCGAACATCTCCGAGGACAAAGCCAATGACTTTTGTTGTCGAGAAAGATCCCGGCGTTATTCCGACGGTGCTCACCGAGATGCTGGATCACTGCGCCAGCGGGATCACGCTGGCCGACCCGGATGAGCCGGACATGCCGATCGTTTATGCGAACGCGGTTTTCGAGCAGCTGACCGGGTATCCGCCGGAGGAGACCATCGGCAGAAATTGCCGCTTTCTCCAGGGCGGGGATACCAATCAGCCGCAGGTTGCCGAGTTGCGGCGCGCGATATCGGCGCATGAGCCGATCACGGTCACGCTGGTGAATTACCGCAAGGATGGCACCCGCTTTCATAACCGTCTGTCCTTGACGCCGCTGCGGGATCCGCGCGGCAGGCTCATCTATTACCTCGGGGTGCAGTATGACGTCACCGCCCAGGTCGAGGCGGAGACCGAAAACGAACGACTGCGTGCCTTGCTGAGTGAAAATGATGTGCAGCGCTGAACCACGTCCACGTTGCGCGCCAGCGGGGAAAACGCGACTCGGGGACAGGCGGGGAACGGATCCGGGGCGTCCCCGGGATCAGTCCGGATCGGCGGGGCGGTGATAGCCGCCGGGCACCCCGTGTCTGCTGAATACCCATTGCCAGAGCTGGGTGCGCCGCGCGCGGAAGGTGCCTGCACAGCTCAGCAGGTAATAGCGCCACATGCGGTAGAAGCGTTTACCGTAATGCGGGGCAAAACGTGGCCAGGCGGCCTCGAAGTTGCGGTACCAGGCCATCA
The DNA here is from genome assembly GCA_003565775.1 of Ectothiorhodospiraceae bacterium. Lineage (GTDB taxonomy): Bacteria > Pseudomonadota > Gammaproteobacteria > Nitrococcales > Aquisalimonadaceae > Methylonatrum. The sequence continues at coordinate 9,222 of PXAT01000209.1, forward strand.
GCGTCGGGTCGTAGTCGGCACCGAAATTGTGCACGTCTTCGGTGACGAAAAGCCCCTCGCTGGCCTCGGCGATGTCGGCCAGCGTCGGCAGTTCGCCGTTGGGGAAAATGTAGCGATCAATCCATGGATCGGGTGGTAGCAGCTGATCGGTGCGACCGATGGTATGCAGCAGAAACAGACCGTCCGCGTCCAGACAGCGCCGCATGACCTCGAAAAATTGCCGTGCATTGTGGCGTCCGACGTGTTCGAACATGCCGACACTGATGATCCGGTCAAAGCGTTCATCAATCTCTCGATAGTCCTGTAGCCGGGCCGACAGCGGCAGGCCGGCGGCGGCCAGGTGTCGTACATGTTCAGCCTGCTCCCGGGAGACGGTCAGGCCCACGCATTCGACGCCGTAATGCCTGGCGGCATAGGCCATGAAACTGCCCCAGCCGCAACCCACATCCAGTATCCGCATGCCGGACGCAAGCCCCAGTTTGCGGCAGATCAGATCGAGCTTCGCCGTTTGGGCGTCGTCCAGGCTGCGGGCATTTCGCCAGTAACCGCAGGAATAGGTCAGGCGTCGGTCCAGCATCGCGCGGTAGAAGTCGTTGCCGATGTCGTAGTGGGCCTGGCCTACCTGCCAGGCGCGACGTGCGGTCTGGCGGTTAAACAGCCGCGCGCGCAGGCTGTAGAGGGTGAGTCGCAGAGGATTGACGCTGTCCGGAATGCGGGCGCCGAGGAGGCGATGAAAGAACTCGTCGAGCTGGGGGGCATCCCAGTCGCCGGCCATGTAACGTTCGCCTAGGCCGAGGTTGCCGCGCGCCAGCGCATCCTCGATCACCCCCGGCCGGTGCAGCCGGATATCCCAGGGGCGATCGCCATTGATCCGGATATCGGCCTGAGCAAGCAGGTCCGCAACGTGGCGGTGCGACGCGATTGCCGGATCGAACCCGCCGCCTTCCGACCCGATCCGGCGTTCCTCGGCACGGTGCATTTTCGACCTCGCTTATCAGCATGCTCAAGTAAACGCTGAACGATTCCCGCGTCTGCGCTCACCGGGACAGAATCGGTGCTTATTCGACAGCATAGGAAACTGCCTGAGCCCGCGCATGCGAGGTACAGCGACAGCATTCAGTCATGCGGCGCAGGCCCTCGGGTCGATGCAAGGCAGACTACCATCCGTCGTGATGCCCCGGTGTGTGGAGGCCGACGTCGAAGCCCTTGCCGGCGATCGCGATGCGGCCGATGGCATCCCGGAGACGTCTTGCAATATGGTTTCGATTCGCTAATATCTTGACCCATGGAGTCAACGCCGAAGCAACAGGCCCGACAGACTGCCGCCGCCATGCGGCATCTGGTGCGGCGGAACGAAGCGGCACGGGAGGACGAGAGTCTGACGCCGCTGCAGTGGACAGCGCTGCAGTATTTTTCCATGGCCAACAGTCTGTCGCGCACCGTGTCAGGTTTCGCCTGTTATAACGCCACGTCGCGGGGAACTGCCTCGCAGGTGATCAAGCAGCTGGATTCCCGGGGCTATGTGCATCGGTTACGGAATCCGGATGACGGCCGCAGTGCGGATATCCGACTGACGGGCGCGGGCGAGGCACTCCTGGCCGGCAACAGCGCGGCTCAGCTTTTCGAGGCCATCGAGGAACTGCCCGATGCGGATCGGCAGTTTCTGGATCGGGTGGTGCAGCGACTCATCAGGAGCTGTCGCGGATCAGGGGACGTGGTCAGCGTCGGTACCTGCCGTGATTGTCGCTGTCTGCAGCGCCTTGATGGCCAACTGCCGTATTGCAGGCGCGCTGATCGGATGTTGCACGATGATGATCTGGATGCGCTCTGCATTATTCATGAACCCGGAAACGGATAAGTGAACCCATGGCGGGGTGGCATGGCGAGCACTTTTTTCTACGACTGATAGTTTCGAATCGATACTGGATTGGGAGGGCCTGAGCATGCGCGAACTGCCATCAAGCGTCATCTTCGGATATCCGGAGGATGTCACGGTGGATGCCGCATTCGTTGCCCAGCGCATGGGGCTGGCCGAGGAGGAATTGCACCGCGCCATGCGACAGGGACGCGTCGCCGGCACGCTGGAGCGTGGTGAAGCGGAGGATGCGGGTCGTGTGCGGATCACGTTCCGCTCCAGCGACTGGCTCTGGTCGGCGGTCGTGGAGCCGGACGGGCGGGGTTTCGAACTGGAGCATGCGTCCGCCCCGGGTACCGGGCGGCAGGTGCGACGTTCGCCGCGACCGGGGTTACGGCGAGAGCAGACCCTGTCTGAAGAGGCGCTGACGCTGAATCGTCTGCGGCTGCTGGTGCGGTCCGTTCTGCTGGAGCGGGCCGCCGACAAGCAGGGTCTGTCAGAATCGCGCCTGTTGGAGTGTATCCGTCCTGTGGTTGCCGCTGTGGACCGGAATCTGATCCGACGAGCGCTCGCTGTGGTCATGCACGAGGATGAGCGCGCAGGCCGCCCGTTTCTCCCCGCGCTGGTTACCGCGGATAACGAAGATGCACCCTGGCCCGGCTTCATGCAGGCTGCGCGGCGGTGCAGGCCGGGGGGCAGCCGTTGCCCCGTCGACGAGGATGGCGGCAAGTTCTGGCGTCAGGAGGCGACGCGGGCGCGGGAGTTTTATCTCGTGGACCGTTCGCCGATGCCGTTCCAGGCCTGAACCAGCGGCCGAGGTTCGACGGGTTCGCATCGAAACCCCACGGCCGCGCGCGTCCACGGAAATCGGGGCTCAGTTGCCGCTGTCGTGAGGTTCCATCCGGTAAAGCCCGCCGTCCTCGTGATCGGTCAGGACATAGATGTTGCCGTCCGGGCCTTGCTGGATAAGCCGAATGCGGCCAATGGCATGCAGCAGCAGTTCCTCGCTGTGGACCACTTCCTGATCTTCGATGACCAGGCGCCAGATGCGCTGCCCCGCGAGGGCGCCGGCGAGCAGATTGCCCTCCCAGTTGGGAAAGGTGTCGCCGGTGACGATGGCCAGACCTGACGGCGCCATGGTGCCCATGAATTCCAGCCTGGGATCGACCATGTCCTCATGGTGGCGGGTTTCGGAATCCGGGAATTCGCCTTCCGACAGATAGGCGCGACCGCGAGTGGCGATGGGCCAGCCATAATTCTTGCCTGGCTCGATCAGGTTCAGCTCGTCGCCGCCCCGTGGCCCGTGCTCGGTGGACCAGATCTCACCGGTGCCGGGAATCTGTACCAGCCCCTGGATGTTGCGGTGGCCGATGCTGAACAGCTCGGGCTCGGTGCGATCCCGGCCGATAAACGGGTTGTCCTCCGGCACGCTGCCATCATCGTGCAGGCGGACGATGCTGCCGGAGTGGTCCCAGGTTTTCTGCGCCCGGGGCGGGTAGCTGCCCCGGTCACCAACACTCATCAGCAGAGTGCCGTCATCCAGAAAGGTGATCCGGCCACCGTAATGACGACCGGGGTAGTTCGGCGCGTTGGAGACGAAGATTTCCTCGACATCGACAAGGCTGGTGCCGTCGAGCCGCGCCCGGATCAGTACCGGAACGGTGTCCTTGTCTTCGCCGTCGGCGAGTCGCGAGCGGCTGAAGTAGATCCAGCCGTTGTCGTCGTAATCCGGATGCACCGCTACATCCAGCACCCCGCCTTCGGTATAGGCACCTTCGGCATAGACGTTCAGGTCGGGCATGCCGTCGATCGCGATCTTCTCGCCATTGTCGATCAGGAAGAGGCCGTTGGGCTTTTCGCTGAGCAGCTTGCGCCCATCCGGCAGAAAGGCCAGCCCCCAGGGGTATTCCAGCCCGCCCAGCAGTTTCACCACGCGAATGGATTCATACTGCGTGTCGGTTTCCAGCACGACCTCGTCGGCGGTGGCGACTGTGGACAGCGTCAGCAGGCCCATCAGGGCGATGGGCAGGAATGTATCCCTGGTCATCATCGTGCAAGTCTCCATGCGATTCGGATGATCCGCTCCGGATTTCCGCATCAGTCGGTTTCGCGGTCAACCGTCATTGATTTGCCGGCGCAGCCCGCGCGCCGGTATGACCGACTCAGCCTGACAGGCCAAGGGCAAACCGCATCATCAGCGATTTTACCGGACCCAGCTGATTGGCCAGTGCCAGTCCCGCGGTACCGGTCATGCGCAGCGGTTTCGGTCCGGTAAAGGTCTGGTGGAAAGCCTCGGTGGCCGCGATCATCGCCAGCACCTGCGGTCGGCGGATCAGTGCATAACGGCCGAGCACTCGCCGGCTGCCCGGATCATCGCCGGTGGCATGCGCGCTGGTCAGGGCGGCGGACAGGGTGGTGACATCCTGCAAACCCAGGTTGAGACCCTGTCCGGCCAGTGGATGGATCACGTGGGCAGCATCCCCGACCAGGGCCAGTCTGCGTTCGACGTAATGCCTGGCATGCTGCCGACGGATCGGGAAGCTGCCGCGCCCGAGGACCGCTTCCAGGCCGCCCAGCCGGCGCGGGAACGACTGTTCGACCGCCTGACGGAGAGTCTCGTCGTCCATGGACTCGCGTTCGCGCACGAGGTCGGGTTTGCCGTACCAGACCAGCGAGGCGCGCGGGCCGGGCAGGGGCAGCATCGCCTGGGGTCCGCCCGCGGTGAAGCGCTGCCAGCTCACGTCCTGTTGTGGCAGGCAGGTTCGGACATTGACGATCAGGGCACGCTGGTCGTAGTCGTGATCCGACGTCCTGATGCCGGCCAGCTCCCGCACGCGGGACCCGGCACCGTCGGCGCCGACAACGAGGCTTGCGGTCATGGTCTGGCCCGAGTCAAGTTCCAGCGCTGCCAGTTCGTCGTCGATATGCAGCGCGGTCGGTCCGGCATGGCAATGAATGGTGACATTGGACAGGGCGCGCAGTCGCTGCCACAAGGCCTGTCGGATCACCCGGTTTTCGACGAAATGGCCGAAGCCGTCGAGGCCGATCGTGGCGGCATCGAAGCGCACCGCGCCCATTTCCTCCTCGTCGCTGGCTTCAATGCGGGTGAACGCGCAGCGACGCTGTTCCGGAATCAAAGGCCAGGCGCCGACGGCCTCCAGCAGGCGGCATGATCCGAGATTCAGCGACGAGATCCGAAGATCGAAGGGATCGTCGATGGCCACCGGCTCCGGCGGCCCCTGGCCCTCCACCAGCACGACCCGCATGCCGGCCTGACCGAGGGATGCGGCCAGTGCCGCACCGACCATGCCGCCGCCGACGATGATGACGTCTGCACTGTGCTTCATTACGTCCCGGTCTCCACCTGTTAGCCGTCTTCCGCTGGCAGCAGTCCGCCACCGCTGCGGAGCCTGCCGGCAAGCCGCCTGGTAGCTGCCACCAGGGCCTTGCGGGTGCCCGGTTCGGTTGCCGAATGTCCGGCATCGTCGACCCAGTGCAGTTCCGAATCCGGCCATGCGTGGTGCAGGGCCAGTGCCTGGTCCGGCACGCAGATCATGTCATACCGTCCGTGCACGATAATCCCGGGAATCCCTTTCAGTTTGTCAGCGGCGTCGAGGATCTGGTTCGGCGCCATGAACAGTCGATTGACGAAATAGTGGGTGCAGATGCGTGCGAAATGCCAGGCCGCATGCGGATCGATGAACGAGTTCACCAGTGTCGGGTCGGGGTGCAGCGTGGCGCAGCGGCCCTCGTAACGCGCCCATTCCGTCGCCGCGCGACGTGCCAGTTCGGCATCATCACCATTGATCCGATGGTAGTAGGCCAGCGCCAGATCATCACGCTCCGCTTCCGGAACCAGCGCTGCCAGATCGTTCCAGTAGTCCGGAAACACACGTCGCGTGCCATCACGATAGAACCAGTCAAAATCCTGTGGCCGGTTCAGAAAAATGCCGCGCAGAATCAGCGCCAGGCAATGCCGCGGATACGTCTGAGCATAAACCAGGGCCAGGGTGGACCCCCAGGAACCGCCGAACAGGACCCAGCGATCGATGCCCAGATGCAGCCGGATGCGTTCCATGTCGTCGACCAGCCGTCCGGTGTCGTTGTGCGCGATCCCTGCATGCGGCCGCGAGCGTCCCGCGCCACGCTGATCGAACAGCACGATTCGGTAGCGCTTCGGATCGAAATAACGCCGACTCATCGGACCGCAGCCACTACCCGGCCCACCGTGGACAAACAGCACCGGGATCCCGTCCGGATTGCCGCAGTCTTCCAGGTAAACTTCATGCCCCTCGCCGACATCCAGCCATTCGTTGCCGTTTGGTTCGAGGGGTGGATAGAGATCAGTCATGGCAATCGGCGTCCCGGTCCGGAGAATGGCGTCCATCGATCAGAATCTTACGCGACGTACGCCGATTCGGGTGGATGCTCACGCAATGAACAGGAGAAAGCATGATTCGGCACATTGTCATGTGGAGGCTCAAGGACCATGCCGAGGGCAATGACCGCGCCACCAACGCGCGGTTGGTTAAACAGCGGCTGGAGTCGCTCCGAGGCAAGATCCCCGGCCTGCGCGCCATCGAGGTGGGCATTGATTTCAGCGCCACGGCGGATTCCGCCGATGTGGTGCTGGTGTCCGATTTTGACAGCGAAGAGTCGCTGCATGCCTACCACAGCCACCCCGAGCATGAGGCGGTTAAGGGGTTTGTTGCCGCCGTTCGGGCCGACCGCCGACTGGTGGATTATCGATTCGGAGACTGACTGCGGCCCACCGCGGATTTCAGGTCTCAGCGCGTGCGTTCGACGGTGGTTGGCGAGACCGCGTCGGCGGTATTGCCCCAGTTGCCGCGAATGTAGGTGACCAAGGCCGCAATGTCGGCGTTATCCAGGTCCGGGAAAGGGGGCATGCCGAACGGGCGGGGATTACCCGCGGTGCTGGGTGCATAGCCGCCCTGGCGAATCATCAGGATTACGTTGGTGGGGTCGTTCAGCATCACGGAGCGATTGCCGGCAAGTGCACCGGCGGCCTCGGTGCCCTCGCCGGAGCGGCCGTGACAGTCCATGCAGCGGTTCTCGTAGATCTCGCTGCCGCGGGCCAGCATGTCGTCATAGCGGGCCTGGGACATGCCGGCCTGGCCGCGCGGACGCTCGGGCTCATGATCAGGCAGGGTTTGCAGATAGCGCACCATGGCGCGGATGTCGTCCTCATCCAGGTGTTGCAGGCTGTCGTAGACCACATCACCCATCGGCCCGAGCGTCGCGTGGTCGCCGGCCTTGCCGGCCCAAAGCAGGGCGACCGCGTCATCCTCGTCCCAGTTCTGCAGTCCGGCCTCCCTGCTGGCGTGCAGCGACGGCGCATACCAGCCCTGCACATGGCCGCCGACAGCACTTTCGCGTTCCTCGCCGAAACGGCCCCGTTCGGCATGGCAGACCATGCAATGGGCAGCTCCGCGCACCAGATAGGCGCCGCGATTCCATGAGTCGTCCTGTTCCGGGTCGGCCTCGAATTCGCCGGCTTCGAAATACAGGCGCTGCCAGATCCGCTGCAGGGGCCGCACCGACGCCGGGAAGCCGAGATTGTGCCCCGGGTTCTCCTGCCGGACGGCCGTCACGGACTGGAGGTAGCCGTGAATGGCGTCGATATCCTCGGTGCTGATGCGGGTGAAGCTGGTATAGGGACAGGCCGGGTAGAGCGGTGAGCCGTCCGCGCGGCGGCCGTGGTGCATGGCGGTGCGGAATTGCTCACGGGTCCAGTCACCGATCCCGGTCTCGGGATCTGGCGTGATGTTGGGCGTGACGAAGGTGCCGAAATCGGTACCGAGTCGACGTCCGCCGGCGAAGTCCTCGCCGCCGCGCGCGGTATGGCAGCTGATGCAGTTGGCAGCCCGGGACAGGTATTCGCCATGGGCGATGAGGTCTTCGTCGACCTCGGCGGCGGCGCTCAGGGCGGGCAGCAGCACGGTCAGTCCGAGCAGAATGGCGGCCAGGATCCGTTGCTGCATGTCAGGACTCCGGCATGGCAATGCTGCCGCAATCCATCGGCAGATCGGCGATCGGTTCGGCCAGCGGTTGCGGGTCATCCGGGACCGGCCGGGCGGCAATCCAGCGGGACAGCGCGTAAATGTCCTCGGAACTCAAGCGTTCGGCAATGGCCTGCATGCAGTCCGGCTCGGCGGCCTCCCGGCGGCCCGAGCGCCAGGCTGTCATCTGGGCGGCAACATAGTGGCTGGGCAGACCGAGCAAGCCCGGCGTGTGGGGTTCCGCTCCGGTCAGGCGTTCGCCGTGACAGGCAATACAGGCCGGCACGTCCCGTGCCGGGTCGCCGCGGGTAATCAACTCATCGGCGCGCTCGCGCAAGGTGGCGCTGGCCGGTTCCGAGGCTGCAGCGCGGTAGTCGCCTTCGAGAGCGGCGAAATACTCGGCGATCTCCTGCAGGTATTCCGGAGAGAGGTTGCGCACCATCAGTTCCATGCCACGGTGATGTCGTCGGCCATCCTTGTAGTTCATCAACTGATTGAACAGATAGCCGGCCGGCTTGCCGTGCAGGCTCGGCACGAACCCCGACTGCAGGTTGATGCCCTTCTCCGCATGGCAGGCGAGGCATGGCTGGATTCGTTGCTCGGTGGTGTCCATGGAGATCTCGTCGGCGAGCGACGCGGTGCCGATGCCAAGGCCCAGCAGCAGGGCACTCAGAAGCCGGCCGGGCGACCATGGACGAAAACGCGATCTGGGCATGATGTCTTCTTGTTGTCAGTGGCCATGATGCTGACGGCGAACCCGCCGCCCGAGTGAGTGACTGTTTGTGGCGAGAACTGTTCCAAGCTTACCGAAGACGGGCGCACCGGTCAGTCCGGCGTGTTGCCCCGGTGGCCGGAGACGCGGGCGTCGTCTGTGGCGGTATCTCCGATGTGTCGGTCCAGAAACGCCTCGGCGTCGTGCATCGCGCCACCACGCCACAGGAAGCTGCCGACATGACCGCGTAACGGCTGGCGATGCAGGGTCGCCTCGGTACCGGCAGTCGTCAGTGCCTCTCGCAGGGCTCCGGCCTGGGAGATCGGAACCAGGCGGTCCCGGGTTCCGTGGAACAGGAAGAACGGTGGTGCATCCGCATGGGTGTGGGTCACGGGCGATGCGTCGCGGTACGCATCCGGCCGCTCACTTTTCGTGCCGCCAAGGAACTGCCGCAGCAGGCGACCGTCATCGAAGGCCGTGAGGTCACCGGGCGTGCCTCCGGCGACCACGGCGACCGGGCGCGTGCCAGAGCCGCCATGCGGGCGGTCCAGAGCGTTGTCCCGCTCGGCGATGACCGCCAGCAGACTGACCAGATGCGCGCCCGAGGAATAGCCGAGGGCGGCGATCCGTTCCCGGTCGATGGCATAGTCTGCCGCGTGCCTGCGGATCCAGTGCATGGCCTGCTGCAGATCGTGGAGCTGAGCCGGGAAACGGTATTCGGGGGCGAACCGGTAATCGATATTCACCACCGCATAGCCGGCCCCGGCAAGCCGTTCCGCGACACCATCCATGTCCTGACGCGAGCGTCGCTCCCAGCCGCCGCCATGGACCACCAGCACCGCCGGGAACGGTCCGGCCCCGCGTGGCACATACACGTCAGCGAATAGCGTCTGCGGCCAGTCGGGCGGGCTGTATTTTTGCTGTTCGTGGACGGTCGACGTCGCGTCACCGGTCGCCAGCCGGGCGCAGCCGGCCAGAACAAGCAGGACCATGAAGAGAATCGCGAGCAGAATGATGGACAGATCGATTTGCATGGTTTCCCTGAATGGCGAAGGTTCGGGTCCTGTCCTTGTCCGTAACGGGCACAAGGCTTCCGGGCAGCACATCCTGCAGAATCACCTTACGCAAGATCGGTCAGTCGGGATGCAGCGCTTGATCGACTCCGTATTCGACAGGATCCGGTACTGATGAAAACCGCGTCGCGCACGGTTTGTGACACCATCGATGTCGGTTTCTCCCCGAATCGTGCGCTCAGGTGATCTTGTCGGGTGCCGGCAGATGGCGAAAACGCCATTGACCCGAGACATTCCGATGCGCTGGCCGGGCGATGTGTGATGCGATGAGCGCGTCCTCAACACGGCGTTTCCCGCGAGGTCCTTGATCCATGATTCACCTGGTCGGCATTGACTGCGCGAGCGCTCCGACCAACGTCGGCCTGGCGTTCGGCACCTTTTCCGAGGGCCGCGTTGTGGTCACCGACGTGGAACTGGGCTCGCGTGCGGTACCACCGGCAGATCGCGTCGCGACGTTTCTCGCCACGATCCGCGGGCCGGCGCTGCTCGCCATGGATGCGCCCCTCGGCTGGCCGGCGGAGCTGGCGACCCAGCTTGCGGATCACCAGGCCGGCGACGGCTTGCAGGGAACGGCGAACGCCCTGTTCCGGCGGCAGACCGATGTGTTCGTCTGGCAGCAGGTCGGCAAGAAGCCGCTGGACGTCGGCGCCGACCTGATTGCACGTACGGCCCATGCGGCGCTGTCGTTGCTCCATGAGGTGCGGGCAGATCGCGAGATCGCCATTCCTCTGGCCTGGAGTCCGGAAATTGTTGATTGCCGGGCGGTCGAGGTCTACCCCGGGGCGACGCTGGCGGCACACGGAATCAGTGGCAAGGGCTACAAAGCCAGGGGCGGAGTGGCGGAACGTCGCCGGGTGCTGGAGCAGGTGGCCGAGCGTCTGGAGCTTCATGCCGAGGTGCCCGGTATCGAGACCGGTTCCGATGCCCTGGACGCGATTATCTGTCTGCTCGCGGCGCAGGATTTTCTCGCCGGCCATTGCATGCCGCCGCCGGATGATGCCCGGATACGAAAAGAGGGCTGGATCTGGGTGCGGCGGCCTTGAGGAAACGCTGAAGTATCCGTACGGCTGCCGAAGTGGAGGCATGACCATGACGACATCGGAGAAACCGGCGAGGACCGGCGTGATGCTGATCACTGGCGCGAGTCGCGGTATCGGGGCCGCCACGGCCCGGCTTGCGGCAGCCGCCGGCTACGTCGTCTGTGTCAACTTCCACCGCGATGCGCAAGCTGCCGGACAGGTGGTGGATGCCGTTCGGCAGGAGGGCGGACGTGCGTTCGCGGTGCAGGCGGATGTCACCGTCGAGGATGATGTCGTGCATCTTTTCACGCGCTGTGACGAAGCGTTCGGGCGGCTGACGGCCCTGGTCAACAACGCGGGCGTGCTGGGGTCGCTCGCGCGCGTGGATGCCATGCAATCCGAACGGCTCCGGACCACGTTTTCGACCAATATCTCCGGTGCCTTCCTCTGCGCCCGGGAGGCGGTGCGGCGCATGTCCACGGCGCATGGCGGAGCGGGTGGTGCCATCGTCAACGTGTCCTCGCGTGCGGCCTGCTTCGGTGCCGGTGGCGAGTACGTGGATTACGCGGCCTCCAAGGCGGCGCTGGATGCGTTGACCCGCGGTCTCGCGCAGGAAGTGGCGGACGAGGGTGTGCGGGTGAATGCCGTGCGCCCGGGTTTTATCGAGACCGCGATGCACGACGGTACCGGCGATCCGGACCGGCGCGAGACGGTCCGCCGGCGGGTGCCGATGGGGCGCCTGGGAACGCCGGATGAAGTCGCGCAGACGATACTCTGGCTGCTTTCGGAGCAGGCCTCCTATGTCACAGGCGCCTTGCTGGATGTGGCGGGCGGGCGCTAGGGAGACGCTGATTTATTCGCACGTTCGCGTCGGCATCGCATTTTTTCCGAGGCAAGGCTCGCTGCGCAGCGCCGCAGTCACTCTGCGGTCAAGCAGCGCAACACCGCAGTCGGGGAAAATGCGATGCCAACCCCTTGGGGCTCGGCCGATTCTGGCCCCTGGCGGTGTTGCGTCGACGGCCCGGTAGCTACGGCTA
>PXAT01000011.1 GCA_003565775.1 Ectothiorhodospiraceae bacterium
CCCGGCCGACGACGCCAGCAAGCTGCCTGGCGGGCTGCCGGCGATCCGGCGCATCCTGCGCTTGCCGGCCGTGCGCATGGTGATGGTGATGGGTGTGGGTGTGTTCCTGATCAATCATGGCCTGAGCAACTGGCTGCCGGAACTGTTGCGCAACGGCGGCATGACCGCTGCTGCTGCCGGCAACTGGGCGGCGCTGCCCATGCTGGTGGGAGCCGTGGGTTCGCTGATCATTCCCCGCTTGGCGACTCCGGAACGCCGCTACCACATCCTGCTGGCGCTCTGCCTTTGCGCGGTGGTCGCCAGTCTCGCGCTCCTGGTGGTGCATCCGCTGGTGCTGCCGGGGGCCCTGGTGCTGCAGGGGCTGGTCCGAGCTTCGCTGATGACCGTGCTGATTCTCACCCTGGTAGAGCTTCCCGGGCTGGATTCCCGCCATGCCGGCACCGCCAGCGGACTGTTCTTCACAGCGGCTGAGGTGGGTGGCGTGCTGGGGCCGCTGGGCCTCGGGCTTCTTTACGATGCGACCGGCGGCTTCGCGGCAGGGCTGTATGCCCTCGCCGCCGTGGCTATCGCGATGGCCTTGGGCTCGGCGCGACTGGCGGGCCTGGCGCGACCTGAGCCCTAGCCCGGAAATCTACCCAGCCGGCCAGAGGCTGCGCTACAAGTGTTTGATATTATGAATAAATATGACCTAATTGAACGGCCGCGACGAAAACACTCTGTTTCCGCCGCTGGCCTATCCCGATTCGGGCGGGTTCTCGCTCGCCCTGGCTTGCTCTTCCTTCAACCCGTAGCTACGGCTACGACTTTCAGTCCAGATCGGCGCCAGAACGGCTGCGAACCTCGCCAGCTCTCGGGATACTGGTGAGATTTCCGGGCTAGGGTTGGCACCGGGGAGCCCCCCCCCGCGCGCGAAGCATGGGTTGAGCATGGGTTGGGCATAGGTTGGGCATAGGTTGGGCATAGGTTGGTCTGACCCGGATCTTTGGACATGGTGCGCTGACTCCGGCGTCATCCTCACAGGACAGGAGTAGCATCAACCACACTGACGGCATCGATAATGAGCGGCCCCTGAAGCTGGAGAACGGCGGACATGTTGGGAAGTGGACTGCAGCGATTTCGACCCGAGGATCCGCGGCGGGTCCGCGCCTTTCGCGAGGCGACGGGCGACATCGACTGGGTGGGTGAGGATCCGGCGCAGGCGCTGAACAGGCTTTTTCGAGCGGTCGATGATCTGGCGGTCGCTGAGGTGGACTATTATTACCGGCGCCGCGGGACCCGTGCCTGGATCTCTGGCGTCGCTCGATTCGCTGCCTGGTCGCTGGGTTCCATCGGCCTGTTGATCCCGCTGCTGGCGGCGACGAACGAGCCGAGGTTCGCGGAGCTTCATCCCTACGGTTACGTATTCCTTGCTGCGGCGGCGAGCTGCCTGGGGGCGAACGCGCTGTTTGGCGGCACGGAAGGACATATACGCTTCGTCGCCACGCAGCTTGAACTCGAGAAAATCATTACCGAGGCCAGAATCGGCTGGTACGAGTATCTGGCGTCTGCCTCCAGCGGCACGCCCGACGTCCAGGCCGGATTCGAACAGATCCGTATGTACGCAGAGGCGTTGTACGCGGCGACTATTGCGGAAACGGCCCGCTGGGGTGAGACGCTGCTCCGGGAACTGGCGAAGCTTCAGAAGCGCCAGTCGACAGGTCGGCTGCCAGCGAACGAATAGCCTGGCCATCTTACGTGCCGGCCGTTGGTTGGCCCATTGCAAGGCCCATTGCAAGGCCCATTGCAAGGCCCATTGCAAGGCGAGGGTCTCGCTGCGATCCACTCGTACAATCTCTGCATCATTGTTCCGGGAAGGGGAGCCGCGCGTGACCTTCGATCAGTACATCGGCATGGAGCGGTATCAGGAGGAGGGCGAGCAGGAGGGGAATGCGTTATCAGCCGTCATTCACATCGAGCCGCACCACTGCAACCCCTTGGGCAACATCAATGGCGGCGTGATCATCTCCCTGGCAGACAACCTATCCACAGGGGCTGCCAACCGTGCCTACTTCGAGAAGACGGGTGACCGGCGCTTCATGGTCGGCATCGACCTCCACGCGGTTATGCTCGCCAACCAGCAAGGCGGCACGATCAAGGGCATTGCGCGCATCGTCCGCGCCGGCCGTCGGGTGACAGTCGTTCGGACCGAGGTCCGGGGAGACGGCGACAGGCTGCTGGCTGAGGTCACCACCACTCACATGCCGGTGGACGTGCCGTAGATGCGATCGGGTCTCCTGCCGGCTCAAACCAGGGCATGCGCGCTAAGCAGCCGAACGAAGACACATCGGGCCCTTGCGGTGGCCTGACCCCGACCCCTGGCCGATGACCGTAGACCGGTGCTGACAGCAGCGCGGCAGAAGGTTAATGGCCAACAAGGCCGATGGAATGATTGCGCTCGAAAGGAGAGACAAAAGCCATGAAAGTGATCATCGATCTCTGCGTCGTCCCCCTGGGCGTCGGTGTCTCAGTGTCTGAGCATGTGGCCGCCTGCGAACGAGTGATTCGCGAGGCGGGCCTGAACTCGAGCATGCACGCTTATGGCACCAACATCGAGGGGGACTGGGACGACGTGATGGCGGCAGTGAAGCGCTGTCATGAGGTGGTCCACGAGATGGGGGCGCCACGCATCAGCACCACCATGAAGCTCGGCACGCGCACGGACCGGGTGCAGACCATGGCAGACAAGGTGCGTAGCGTCGAGGCCAAGCTGACGCAGGATGGATAGCGGAAACCGAAAGTCAGCCTGACGCTCGTATTCGCCATCACGCCGTCTTCCCTGTGGACGTTGAACGGTCGAACCCACCGAACAATGTAGGGCCCTTTCCGGGACATAAAGCGGTGCGGCCGACGCCATGTGTCGTGCCGGCACGCGGTGATTATTCGCTGCCCGCAATGGACCAGGTCGAGGTGGCGAAGACCGCGGTCCTGCCATCCTCGGTGCGGATCTCTGCCTCGAGGAAGGCAAGGTGCGCGCTGCGGCGCAGGACGCGACCCTGTCCGAGCACCTCGGACGGCTTCACCGCACGGATATAGCTCAGCTTGGTTTCCGCGGTGACGGCCCATTCGCCTTGCCCGAGCACCGATGCCACAGCGGTGGCAAGCAACTCGTCGATGAAAACAGCCAGATAACCACCCTGCACCAGACCGAAGGGATTGAGCGTCGCAGCTGGCTGTTGCTCCCAGCGCCACTCGGAGGCGCCTTTGCTGAAGGCAATCGGCTGCATGCCGAGCTCGCGATTCGGGCTGGCATAGTCGTCGACGCGGTTGTCACGAATGATCTGATTGATAGCCTCGAGTGGCCCGAGGCCTTCCCGTTTGGTCATGCGGAGACGCTCCTGTTCAGGGGGATGTCGGTGTCCGTCCTCGGCAAGCCTTCTTCTACCGTCTACCGTCTACCGTCTACCGTCAGAGCAGCCTATTCCTTTCGAAAAAGTAGCTTCCAGGGCTTCAGAATGGGCACGCTAAGCGGCTCGATCAAGGTGAATCATGGGTGTTGATGGCCATCTAAAGTGACCCACCTGTGGCCAACGCTTTTGACCCACCCTGGGGTGGCGATGATGCCACGAAGCGAACTACCGTCGCGGCCCTCAAAGAGCAGGCAAGGGCCGGGTGGCGAAGGCGTGGGTTGTGATTCACAAGATCAAGGCGATGCACGCCGGGGGCATGGTCTGTCCATCTGGGCGATCAGTCAGCAGTTGAACGTCTCCCGCAATACGGTCCGCAATTACCTGCGCATGGACGAGCCGGCGATCAGCGAGGCTCAGCTCGACCGGAGCCGGGAGAAGCGGTTGGATGTCCACATCGGTGGTTCTCGAGACGGAGTGGATGCTGCGATCGGTCTATGGGTTTGCCAAGGATAAAGTCATCGCGGTGTTCGTTGGGCTGCTCGAGGCTCTGGAGATGACGTTTCAGGACGAAGCATCGATCGAGCGTGCCCTGCATCGGTATCGCGAGTTCGACCTCGACTTTGCGGACTGTCTGCACCTGGCCACGGCGGAAACCTTTGGGCAGTTGCCTCTGGCAAGCTTCGAAAAGAAGGCGCGCGGCATCGATGGCTTCGATGCGCTAACTGCCTGAGCGTTGGTCCGCCCCGAGCGTCTCGATGATCGTTGCGACGTCCTGCACCACCGGATGGTCCCGACGATGCAGGCGGGAGAATGCAAGCAGGAGGTGGACGTGACCGAGGCCGGGGTAGACCCGGCGCTCGGCGTGACCGCCGGCGGCCTGTTGCTTCTGCATCAGGCTCTTGGAGTGCCCACGTCGGACACGGGTGTCATCGGCGCCGTGCAGCAGGAACAGCGGCGGCGCGTCCGCCCGGACGAAGTTGACAGGTTGTGACGCCGGGTAGGCGGGTTCGGGTCCGAACAGTTCCCAGTGGTCGTCCTCGGTGAAAGGGTAGAAGTCATAGGGGCCGGCCAGCCCCACGAAGCCCGTGATGCGAGCGGGGTTGGAAAGCAGCGAGGCATCGAGGGTCAGCAATGCGCCGATCTGGGCGCCGGCTGAATGGCCCATCAGGATCAATGGTTGCGCCGGATCGATCCGGGCAAGCACCGTTTCCGTAGCCCTGCGCGCATCGAGCAGGATGTCGTCGAATCGGACGTGGGGGTAGAGCCGGTAGTCCGGCACCGCCACGTCGCAGCCGAGGGTCATCAGGGTATCCGCCACAAACCTGTAATCCTGGCGCCGGCCGCTGCGCCAGTTGCCGCCATAGAAGAACAGCACGAGCGGTCGGGTACCCGGTGTCGGGTGCCGATACCAGTCGAGATGGTGGCGCGGGGCGTCGCCATAGGCGACCCCCTCGTGTTTCACGGGCACGCTGCGGGCAATGGCATTGATCACGCGCAGGCCCATGAATTGCCAGATATCAGTCCACCGGCGCATGGGTTCTCAGGCGCCATCGTCGGCCCGCATGGATTGCTGTCGTGGTCATAGTTCGCGCTACCTGTCCTCTACTGCGCGTATGGCGTGTCGCCGCGCTGTCACCGCCACGATAATGTCATGTCCGGAGCGCCTGGATGATGTCTGGCCGATGACAATGCTTCATCCGGGACGTTCGCTGTTCGCCGGGCGCATGACCTTGAATCCCCAGGAACTGATCGATCGGCTGCTGCCCGGTGCCCGGGTCAGGGGCTGTGAACGGCTCACCGGCGGCGTGCCCGCTGAAGTCCTGGCGGTCACCGTGCGCCCGCCTGTGGGTCCGGTCGAGCA
>PXAT01000181.1 GCA_003565775.1 Ectothiorhodospiraceae bacterium
GATCCGCCAGGCAGCGGTCCGCCTGGTCGAAGGAGATCGCCTGCTGCAGGAAATCATCCGCGAAGACACCGATCCGGATGTCCGCGAGGCCGCCCGCCAGCGCTTGTCCTCCTGACGCGTGAGCAGGGAAAAGCGGATTACCGTTGGAGGCTCCGGTGCCGATCGGCCGGATGCCGGCCCCGGAACCGCTGCAAGGGCATCCCGAGGGAAACACCGATCTATTTCCGCGCCTGCGTTGGAGTCGCATTTTCTCCGAGGCAATGCGCGCTGGGCAGCG
Organism: Ectothiorhodospiraceae bacterium; assembly: GCA_003565775.1. Classification (GTDB taxonomy): domain Bacteria; phylum Pseudomonadota; class Gammaproteobacteria; order Nitrococcales; family Aquisalimonadaceae; genus Methylonatrum. The sequence continues at coordinate 278 of PXAT01000181.1, forward strand.
CCGCAGTCATTCTGCGGTCAAGCAGCGCAACACAGCATTCGGGGAAAATGCGGCGCAAGTCGAAGACCCCGGCTGGGCACCGCGTTTAGATTGGCGCCCAAGCCCAAGGGTCCGGCCGTAGCAGGAATCGATCAGAGAATCTGGCAGGCGTCCTCGAACGGGAGGCGCGGATGTCGCTGTTGCAGGCCGCTGGAGTCGCCGTAGCCGATATTGATCAGGAAGTTGGCCTGGAAGCGGCCGTCGGGGAAGTAGTGGCGGTTGACGCCGTCGGTGTCGAAGCCCGACATCGGCCCGCAATCCAGGCCCAGCGAGCGGGCTGCCATGATCAGATAGGCACCCTGCAGGCTACCGTTGCGGAACGCGGTCTCGGCGATCTTCTCCGGCTTGCCCTCGAACCAGCTCCTGGCATCGGTATGCGGAAACAGCTCGGGCAGATGCTCGTAGAATCTGGTGTCATGCGCGACGATGACAGTGACCGGTGCCGCCATGCTCTTGTCCTGGTTGCCCTCGGACAGTAGCGGCTTCAACTCGGCCTTGGACTCCGGGCTGGTGATGAATACCAGCCGTGCCGGCTGGCAGTTGGCGCTGGTCGGCGCCATTTTCATCAGGTTGTAGAGCTTCTGCAGCGTGGTCTCGCTGACGTCACGGTCCTGCCACGCATTGTAGGTGCGCGCGCTGCGGAACAGGATATCCAGCGCTTCGTCGTTCAGGGGCGCAGCCATCGGACTCTCCGGGTGATTCAGTGCAGAGCGGGGCACACCGGCCCCGACAGAAAACGGACGCCGACAGGATTTACTCCGCCGGCGCCCGTGGAGGGTAGACCAAAGCCGGTCAGGCGGCCAGCCGCCGGTCCAGGGACAGACGCCCACCGCCGGTCAGGACCAGCGCGGCGGCTACCGCTGCGAGCCGCTGGGCGAAGTGCGTTTCGTATTTGTCGCCGCGCCATCGCACCCGATCTGTACCGCTGCGATGCCGCTGACGCCGGAGGTGATCCGTCGCCATCGCGGCATCGCCCTCGCGGACACGGCACGGGATCTGCCGGCGCGCACCACCGGTCTGCAGGAAGGGCAGAACGTGCTTACCGTGTCCAGCCCCGAGGGCGAGCTGCAGGCGCTGATTCTCGGCCTCGGCGTCGGATTCATGGCCGAACGTGACCTGGCCGACGCACTCGCCGCCGGCCAGTTAAGGCGCCTGCCGGTCGCCGAACCCAGACCGACCCAGACCGCCTGGCCGGCCTGGCGCAGCCGCGGCCTCGGCAAGGGCGGCGAATGGTGGGTGGAACGGCTGAAAGCGGCCGAAGGTTTGCTTTGACGGGAACGTCAACCGACAAGGCCGTGCGGTCAGGGGCCCGTCTCCAGAAGGTTTCGGGTTTCAGTGTTCAGTGTTCAGTGTTCAGGAAAATCATGCCGGACACAGGACACGGATAGCACTGGGGTTTGTCTCGGGCGCGGGGCGCCCAGTCCAAAGCACACTCTTGCCTCGCCCCTACCCGTCGACTGTCTGCAAATCATAATCCCCGTCCTGATAGACGAGCACGCTGCCCTGATCGAACCAGTCGCCGAGGACGATGCGCACGGCCGGCTCGCCGTCGATCTCGAAGTGGTGGATGTCGGGGCGATGGGTGTGACCGTGAATCAGACGCCGGACCCCGTGCGCGCGCATGGTGTCGATCACGGTCTGCGGGGTCACGTCCATGATCTCCTGACGCTCGCCGGCCAGCTGGGTGTTGCGGCTGCTGCTCTCGCTGCGTGCCTGCTTCGCCAGTTCCAGGCGTTCCGGAATGCTTTTGGCCAGAAAACCCGCCTGCCACCGGGGGTCGTTCACCATGGCCCGGAACTGCTGATATTCCACGTCATCGGTGCACAGCAGGTCGCCGTGCATCAGCAGCACCGTTTCACCATCGAGTTCGATGGCCGTCGGATCATCCAGCAGCGTCGCTCCGGTGGTTTCGGCAAAAGCGTCGCCCAGCAGGAAGTCGCGGTTGCCGCGCATCACGAAAACCGGCACGCCACTGTCGCTCAGCTGGCGCATGGCCTTCAGCACCGGATGGTCCGCCGGGACCGCGTCGTCGCCGATCCAGGCCTCGAAGATGTCGCCCAGGAGATAGACCTCGCGGGCCCGGGAGCCGTGCTCCATCAGGAAGCGAATGAACAGCTGGATCATGTCCGGTCGGCTCGGATCCAGATGCATGTCGGACAGGAACAGGGTCGGTTTCACGGTGGCGGCTCCGGCTGTGGTCGCTGAGGTCCGGAAGCATAGCGAGCCCGGCGTCGCCCCTGCAAAAGCCACCGTGCCGTGAGCCCCGGCTCTGTGCGGATCGGATGCTTTCCGCTACCATGCCGGGCCCATGACAAACGCCCCCGTCAAGACTCGATTCGCGCCCAGCCCCAGCGGTCTGCTGCATCTGGGCAATCTGCGAACGGCGCTGTTCAATGCGCTGCTGGCCCGTTCCGCGGACGGCAAGCTGTTGCTGCGTATCGAGGATACGGATGTCGAGCGCTCTGATGATCGCTTTGTCGAGGCCTTGCAGGCCGACTTGCAGTGGCTCGGCCTGGCCTGGCAGGAAGGGCCAGGCGTCGAGGCCCACAGCGGGCCGTACCGGCAGTCCCAGCGAGACGCGATCTATCAGTCGCTGTTTCAGCGGCTGCTCGGTGAAGGCCATGCCTATCACTGCTTCTGCACCGACGAGGAACTGAAGCGCGCGCGCGAGCGACAGCGGGCTGCCGGCAAGCCGCCGCGCTATGCCGGCACCTGTGCCGGCATTCCGGCGAAAGAGGCCCAGGCGAGAGTCGATGACGGCGCAGCAGCGACCCTGCGGTTCCGGGTGCCTGCCGGTCGGACCGTGGTGTTTGATGACCTGGTGCGTGGCGAACAGCGCTTTGCCAGCGACGATCTGGGTGATTTCGTGATCCGGCGTGCCGACGGCAGCGCGTCCTTTCTGTTCTGCAATGCGGTGGACGACTCGGCGATGCAGGTCAGCCATGTCCTGCGCGGCGAGGATCATCTGACCAATACACCGCGGCAATGCCTGGTGCTGGACACGATCGGCCTGCCGCGTCCGCGCTGGGGCCATCTGCCGATGATCCTGGGCGAGGATGGCGCGCCCCTGTCCAAACGCAATGGCAGCCGCTCGGTTCAGGAGTTGCGCGAGTCGGGGATAGTGCCGGCGGCATTGCTCAATTACCTGGCTCGGCTCGGCCACAGCGATGCGGACAACAGCTTGCGGGATCTGCCCGGCCTGGCAGCCACTTTCCGGCTGGAGCAGATCGGCCGCGCCCCGGCGCGCTTTGACCACGGGCAGTTGCTGCACTGGCAGGAACTGGCCTTGCGGGCGCTGGAGCCGGCGGCCCTGCAGCAATGGATGGCGGCTGCCGCGGGTGATCTGTTGCCGCAGGAGCAGCAGGCAGCATTCGCCGAACTGGTGGCGCCCAATGTCCATCTGCATGCCGATGTCCGCCGGTGGGCCAATGCCTGTTTCGCCGCAGAACTGGATCACTCGGAGGTCGCCACCACCACCTTTCGCGAGGCCGGCAGCGCCTTCTTCGCCGCGGCCGCCGATGCCGCCGATCAGGACTGGGCGGCTCTGACCGCATTGGTGCAGCAGGCGTCCGGTGCCCGCGGCAAGGGTCTGTTTCTGCCGTTGCGCCTGGCGCTGACCGGCGAACCCCATGGCCCGGAACTGGCGCCCCTGCATGCGATGATGGGGCCGGAGCGTGCGCGAGCCCGTTTTGATCAGGCCGCCGGCCTGGCCCTGGCCGAACACTGACGGACGATCCGATTCCGATGCTGGAAATCCATAACTCCCTGACCCGCCGCAAGGAACCGCTGCAGCCGATCGAGCCCGGTCATGTGCGCATGTATGTCTGCGGCATGACGGTCTACGACTACTGTCATCTGGGGCATGCGCGCGCCCTGGTGGTGTTCGATGTGGTGGCGCGGTACCTGCGACACAGCGGTTACCGGCTGACCTACGTACGCAACATCACCGATATCGACGACAAGATCATCCGGCGCGCGGCCGAACGCGGCGTGTCCATGGCCGAGCTGACCGAAACCTTTATCGCCGCGATGCACGAAGACGCCGCGGCGCTGGGTGTGCTGCCGCCGGACGAGGAGCCGCGGGCCACCGAATCCATCGACGACATGCTGGCCCTGATCCAGCGTCTGTTCGAGCGGGGGCTGGCTTATCAGGATGACGCTGACGGCGACGTCTATTACAACGTTGCCGGGTTCCCGGATTACGGCAAGCTCTCCGGTAAACGGCCCGAGGATCTGCGGGCCGGCGCGCGGGTCGACGTCGAGGAAGCCAAGCGCCACCCGGGCGATTTCGTGCTCTGGAAACGGGCCAAGCCCGGCGAGCCGAGCTGGCCGTCCCCCTGGGGTAATGGCCGCCCGGGCTGGCACATCGAATGCTCGGCCATGTCCAAGCGCTGCCTCGGCGCGCATTTCGACATCCATGGCGGCGGTCTGGATCTGCAGTTTCCGCACCACGAGAACGAGATCGCCCAGAGCGAGGGTGCGCACGACCATCCGTACGCCAATGTGTGGATGCACAACGGGCATGTGCGAGTGGACGACGAGAAGATGTCCAAGTCGCTGAACAACTTCTTCACCGTGCGCGACATCCTGGCCGTGTACCGTCCGGAAGAGGTGCGGCACTTTCTGCTGTCCAGCCACTACCGCAGTCCGCTGAATTACACCCGCGATGCCCTGGATCAGGCCCGCGGGGCGGCCGAGCGCCTGTACCTGGCACTGCGTGGTCTGGAACCGGTGGAGCCCGGCGACAGCGGTGCCGAATACCGGCAGCGCTTCACCGCGGCAATGGACGACGACTTCAACACCCCCGTGGCCCTGTCGGTGCTGTTCGATCTGGCCCGCGCCCTGAATCGCGCCCGCGACAGCGACCCCACCGAGGCGGCACGCCTTGGCGGACTCCTGCGCGAACTCGGCGATGTCCTCGGCCTGCTCCAGACCGACCCCGAAACCTACCTTCGTGCCGGAGACCAGAGCGAAGACGGTCTCGACGACGCCACCATCGACGCCCTCCTGGCCGAACGCCAGCAGGCCCGCAAGGACCGCAATTTCGCCCGCGCCGACGAAATCCGTGACCAACTGGCGGAACAGGGCGTCGTCATCGAGGACGGAGCGGAAGGGACGACCTGGCGGAGAGGGTGAAAACCTTCGGTTTTCAGGTGCGAGGTAGGGCGCCGCTGATCGTTGATCGTTCCCTGGTATTCCGGTCGCCACCGACCGTTTCGCTCTCGGCAACGGTATAGCAGTTACCCGCGAAGCCCCCTCGTTCCTCGAACCTCGCCCCTATTTTTTTCTAATCTGTATCTGCGCCGTTCGCACCTTGTTGTCCTTGGTCTGGACGATGGTGACCGGGAAGCCGTGGATGATCAGGCTGATGCCGGGCTCGGGGATGGCCTGCAGGTGTTCCATGATCAGCCCGTTCAGGGTCTTGGGGCCGTTGGTTGGCAGTTGCCAGTCGAGCAGTCGGTTCAGTTCGCGCACGCTGATCGAGCCCTGGGCCAGGAAGCTGCCGTCTTCCTGTGGCCGCAGATGTCGGGAGCCGGCGGCCGGGTCGGTGGTGAATTCACCGACAATTTCCTCAAGGATATCCTCCAGCGTCACCAGACCCATGATGTCACCGTACTCGTCCACCACCATGCCGATGCGGCGCTGCTTGCGCTGGAAATTCAGCAACTGGGTCTGCAGCGGGGTGCCCTCGGGGATGAAATAGGTCTCGCGGGTCGCGCTTATCAGCCGATCCCGGTCCAGGTCACCGCGGACCAGTGACGAGACGATGCTACGCAGGTGGAGCAGACCTTCGACCTCGTCGATATTGCCGCGATACACCGGTAGCCGCGTGTGCTGGCTCTTGCTGAGCTGGCTGACGATATCGTCCCAGTCATCCTCGAGATCGATGCCGACGATCTCGTTGCGCGGCACCATGATGTCCTCGACGGTCGCCTTTTCCAGATCGAGAATATTGATCAGCATGCGCTGGTGACGACGCGGAATGATGGCGCCGGCCTCGTTCACCACCGTACGCAGTTCCTCGCGACTGAGCGACGCGTTGTCGGCATCCTCCGGGTACACCCGCAGCAGCCGCAGCAGGCCGTTGGCAATCATGTTGGTGACATAGACAATCGGGTAGAAAATTCGCAGCAGGATTGCCAGCGGCCACGAGAACGGGAAGGCCAGTCGCTCCGGATGCAGGGCAGCCATGGTCTTCGGTGCCACTTCGGCGAAAATCAGGATGACCAGGGTCAGCAGCAGCGAGGCGGCGCCGATGGCGCCTTCGCCGTACAGGCGCAGGGCGATCAGTGTCGCCAGCGAGGCGGCGAGGATGTTGACGAAGTTGTTGCCGAGCAGGATGACGCCGATCAGCCGGTCCGGTCGCTCCAGCAGGCGGGCCGCCAGTTTGGCCGAGCGATGGCCGGCCTTGGCCAGATGCTTGAGCCGATAACGGTTCAGCGTCATCAGCGCCGTTTCGGAACTGGAGAAAAACGCTGACAGCACCACCAGCAGCCCGAGCAGGCCGAACATCAGGCCAATCGGCATGTCGCTCACGACCGGCCCTCCGGCTTCAGTGGAACAGCAGCAGTCATGGCGGCGGAAATCAGCGGAACAGGATCAGTTCCAGCACCAGCTTGGTACCGAAATAGGCGAGCATCAAGGCGACGAAGCCGCCGAGCGTCCAGCGGATCGCCATGCGACCGCGCCAGCCGTAGCGCAAGCGGCCGAACAGGAGGGTCGCGAACACCAGCCAGGCGGCAATGGACAGGATGGTCTTGTGCACCAGATGCTGGGCGAAAATGTCCTCGAGGAAGAGCACCCCGGTGAGCAGGGACACGCTGAGCAGGCCGAAGCCGAGCCAGAGCATCTGGAAGAGCATCTTTTCCATGATCCGCAGCGGCGGCAACAACCGCACCAGACCCACCGGGTGACGGTTGTGCAGATGGTGATCCTGGTAAGCCAGCACCACCGCCTGCAGCGCGGCGATGCTGAGCACGCTGTAGGCCAGGATCGAACTCAGGATGTGCGCTTCCAGCCCCAGCGGCATGCTCTCTTCGGCGCCCGCCACCGGGCCGAAGATGGCTGACAGAATCAGGGCTCCGGCGCTGATCGGCAGGATGACCACCGCGAGGTTTTCCACCGGTCGCCGGGTGGCGGCCAGCAGGATCATGCCGGCCATCAGCCAGGTGACCAGCGAGCCGGCATTGAAGAAACCGAGATTGAGGCCGTCCGGCACCACGGTCTGACCGTACAGCACCACCGCATGCAACATGATCGCCACCAGACCGAGTCCGAGCGCGGCCGGGCGGGCGGCGGCCGGGGCTCTGTCCTGACGGACCAGGCGCAGCGAAAAGGCGCCACTGGCGGAAAGGTACAGCGCAATCGCTAGAATGATGAGTGCGGCGTGTTCCATGGACGGAGTCAATGCGTCGGGGAGAGTCCCGACAGGCCGAGAATGATGGCATAGATCAGAAGGGTGGCAAACCCGCTCGACGTTTGCTCGCGCCCGGGCCTGCTGTACCCTTTTGCTCCTCGTAAGCCCGGTTCCCCAAGGATCAGTTCGTCATGTTCAACAATCTCAGTGAACGTCTTGATGGTGTCGTCCGTCGCCTGCGCGGCCAGGGCCGCCTGACCGAGGAGAACATTCAGGACAGCCTGCGCGAAGTGCGCATGGCGCTGCTGGAAGCCGATGTGGCGCTGCCGGTGGTACGCGAATTCGTCAAGGACGTGAAGGAACGCGCACTGGGCGAAGAGGTGAAGAAGAGCCTCACCCCGGGGCAGGCCTTCGTCAAGATCGTCAAGGACGAGCTGGTCCGCATGATGGGCGAAGAGAACGACGCCCTGGACCTGTCGGTGCGTCCGCCGGCGGTGGTGATGGTGGCCGGGCTGCAGGGTGCGGGCAAGACCACCAGCGTGGCCAAGCTGGCCCGCTACCTGCGCGAGCGCGAGAAGAAAAAGGTGCTGGTGGTGAGCTGCGACGTCTATCGCCCCGCGGCCATCGAGCAACTGCAGACCCTGGCCACGGAAGTGGGGGTCGACTTCTTCCCGTCCACCGGCGAGCAGAAACCGGTGGATATCGCCCGCGCCGCGCTGGAACATGCGCGGCTGCAGTACCACGACGTGCTGCTGGTGGACACCGCCGGTCGTCTGCACGTCGACAGCGACATGATGGACGAGGCCAGTGCGCTGCATGCGGCCCTGAATCCGGCGGAAACCCTGTTCGTGGTCGACAGCATGACCGGCCAGGATGCGGTCAACACCGCCGCCGCCTTCAACCAGGCACTACCGCTGACCGGGGTCGTCCTGACCAAGACCGACGGCGATGCGCGCGGTGGTGCGGCTCTGTCCATCCGCCACGTCACCGGCAAGCCGATCAAGTTTCTCGGCGTCGGTGAAAAGACCCAGGCCCTCGAGCCGTTCCATCCCGAGCGGGTTGCCTCCCGGATTCTCGGCATGGGCGATGTGCTCAGCCTGGTCGAGGAGGTCGAACGCGGTGTCGATCAGGACGAGGCCGCCAAGCTGGCGAAGAAGCTCAAGAGCGGCAAGGGCTTCGACCTCGAGGACTTCCGCACGCAGATGAGCCAGATCGGCGGCATGGGCGGCATCGGCGGTCTGCTGGACAAGATGCCCGGCATGGGCCAGATGTCGGACAAGGTGAAGGGTCAGGTCAACGACAAGGAAGTGGGTCGACTGGTGGCTATCATCAATTCCATGACCCCGCTCGAACGGCGCAAGCCGGATCTGATCAACGGCTCGCGCAAAAGACGTATCGCCCAGGGTTCCGGCAGTCAGGTGCAGGACGTCAATCGGCTGCTGAAGCAGTTCAAGCAGATGCAGAAGATGATGAAGCAGTTCAAGAAGGGCGGCATGAAGAAGATGATGCGCCAGCTCGGGGGCATGGGTGGCGGTATGGGCGGCGGCGGCCTGCCGCCGGGCGGGATGAAGTTTTAGGGAGGGAAAGCGCCCGGCAGGACCATCCGCGACGTAGGAGCTCAGCCCTCTGAGCGATGAGGTTTCCCCGGCGGCCGAATCGCGGCGAGGGCGCCGTTCCTACGGATTCGGATGCCTCCTTCCCCATGCGCTGCAGGAGCCGAGCCCTCTCGGCGATGAGGTTTTTTCAGCGCCTGCCGCTCGGCACCCAGCGCCCAGCCATTTCGGTGCGGGGTTTCCGGGCGCCTGGCACCGGGCGCAGGGCGCTTTCCCGATTCGTGCCCATTGCACGCGCCCGCGGTTTCAGTACAATGCGCGATTCACTAAAACGCCTGCAATTCCGGCAGGCTGCGGATTCGTCAAGAGGTTGGGAAGAGCATGGTAATCATTCGTCTGGCTCGAGGCGGCGCCAAGAAGCGTCCTTTCTACCACGTGGTCGTGGCGGACAGCCGTAATGCGCGCAACGGTCGTTTCATCGAGCGGCTGGGCTTCTTCAACCCGGTGCCGGGTGGTCAGGACAAGAACGAGCCGTTGCGTCTGGATCTGGAACGTATCAATCACTGGATCGCCAATGGCGCGCAGCCGTCCGAGCGCGTGGCACATCTGGTCAAGCAGTACAGCAAGCAGCAGCAGGAAGCTGAAGCGGCTGCCTGAGGATCCGGCAGTCATGAATGCGCCCATTGAGCACCGCGTTGTCATCGGGCGCATCATGGGCGTTTTCGGTGTGCTCGGCTGGGTGCGGGTCATGTCGCACACCGAGCCCCGGGAAAACATCCTGTATTACTCCCGCTGGCAGATCCGGCGCGGAGATTCCTGGCAGACCATGCGTCTGCTGGAAGGGCGCCGGCAGGGCAAGGGCGTCGTGGCGAGTCTCGAAGGGCTGGAAGACCGTGATCTGGCGCGCGCCCTGGTGGGGTGCGACATCGCCATCGACAGGAACGAACTGCCGGTCCTTCCCGACGACGAATATTACTGGTCCGATCTGCAGGGCTTGCGGGTCGTGACCGTGGACGGGGTCGATCTGGGCACGCTCGATCATCTGTTCGAGACCGGTGCCAACGACGTGATGGTGGTGCGCGGTGATCGCGAACGCCTGATCCCGATGGTCTTCGACCAGTACGTGAAACGGGTCGACATGGACGCCGGCGTGATCGAGGTGGACTGGGACCCGGAGTTCTGACCATGCGCATCGATGTGGTGAGCCTGTTTCCCGAACTGGTGAAGCAGGTGGCACGAGTCGGTGTCGTGGGTCGCGCCGTGGATCAGGATCTGGTCCGGCTGGCCTGCTGGAATCCGCGGGACGATGCGCAGGATCGTCATCGCACCGTGGACGATCGGGCCTACGGCGGCGGGCCGGGCATGGTGATGCGGGTGGAACCGCTGCGCAGCACGATTCGGCGCGCGGTGGCCTCGGCAGACGAGCCGGTACGCGTCACCTATCTGAGCCCGCAGGGCCGGCGCCTGGATCAGGAACTGGTCCGGGAACTGGCGGGGCGGCAGCGCTTGCTGCTGGTCTGTGGCCGCTACGAGGGTATCGACGAGCGGTTGTTGTCCACCACGGTGGATGAAGAGATTTCGGTTGGGGATTACGTGTTGAGTGGCGGTGAACTGCCCGCCATGACGCTGATCGATGCGGTGACGCGGCTGTTGCCGGGCGCCCTCGGGCACGAGGATTCGGCGGCGTTTGATTCCTTTACCGACGGGCTGCTGGATTTTCCGCATTACACGCGACCCGAAACGATCGACGGAATGACCGTACCGGCAGTGCTGCTCAGTGGCGATCATCAGGCCATTGCGCGCTGGCGGCGAAAACAGGCCCTGGGCCGCACCTGGTTGCGGCGCCCGGAGCTGATGGCGCAGCAGTCACTGAACGACGAAGATCAGCGGCTGCTGCAGGACTTTATTGATGAACATCGTGACGGCGGGTAACGACCCGTCCGCGTCGGCAGGGGATTGAGAGCATGAGCAACATCATCGATGTACTGAATCAGGAACAGATGGCGGCCGCTGGCCGGGAGATCCCCGAATTCGGCGCCGGTGACACCGTCGTGGTGCAGGTCCGCGTGCGGGAAGGCAACCGTGAGCGTCTGCAGGCCTTCGAAGGCGTGGTGATCGCCAAGCGCAATCGTGGTCTCGACTCCGCGTTCACGGTGCGCAAGATCTCCCACGGCGAGGGTGTGGAGCGGGTGTTCCAGACCTACAGCCCGCTGATCGAAAGCATTACGGTCAAGCGCCGCGGCGCCGTGCGCAAGGCCAAGCTGTACTATCTGCGTGACCGTCAGGGCAAGGCGGCCCGCATCAAGGAACGCGTCTAAGCGAACACCGGGTTATTCGCAGGTCGGTGTTGTGCGAGGCGTGATCCTTCAGGTCAGGGCATAACGCGTCCTGAAGGGTCAAACGGTGGGGATGGCCAAAAGCCGTTCCCGTCGCTTGCCCATTTCAACCGGCGTTATGCAGAACAGAAAAAAGCCCGATCAGCTCTCGGCCGGTCGGGCTTTTCGTTGTCTGGCGCTCTGACCCTGCCGCCGGGGTCGCATGCTAACCGTTGCGGCGGACCACCTCGTCGGCGGCCTCTGCGTCCTTGATGCCGATCAGGTAAAGGATGCCGTCCAGGCCCAGCGTGGACAGGCTCTGGCGCGCATTCTGCTTGACCACGGGCTTGGCGCGGAAGGCGATGCCGAGACCGGCGAGGCGCAGCATCGGCAGGTCATTGGCCCCGTCACCGACCGCAATGACCTGATCCAGCGCGAGGTTCTCCGCCGCAGCGATTTCCCGCAGGAGCTGCGCCTTGCGTTCGCCATCCACGATCTCGCCGGTGACACGGCCCGTAACCCGGCCCTCGGCCAGTTCCAGTTCGTTGGCATGGACGTAATCGACACCGAGCTTGCCCTGCAGATAGCGCCCGAAATAACTGAAGCCGCCGGAGATGATCGCGGTGCGGTAGCCGAAGGTCTTGAGCGTTCGGATCAGTCGTTCGGCGCCCTCGGTCAGTGACAGATTGCGGGCCACATCTTCCAGCACGTAGGCGTCCAGTCCCTCCAGCAGCGCCACCCGACGGCGCAGGCTCTCGCGGAAGTCGAGCTCGCCGTGCATCGCCTGTTCGGTGATCGCGCGCACCTGTTCGCCGACGCCGGCCCGGTCGGCCAGTTCGTCGATCACCTCCTGCTGAATCAGCGTCGAATCCATGTCGAACACCACCAGACGCCGGTTGCGGCGCCAGATGCTGTCCTCCTGGAAGGCGATATCCACATTGAGTTGCTGGGAGATCTCGAGAAAACGCTGCTTCATCGAGTCCAGATCCAGCGGCTGCCCGCGCACGGTCAGCTCGATGCAGGCGCGGCTCTGCCGGCCACTGCTCTTGTACAGCGGTTCGCGGCCGGACAAACGCACGATGTCCTCGATGTTGAGGTCGTTTTCGGTGATGACCGCGGCCATCCGCGCGATGTGATCGGCGGTGATGCGGCGTCCAAGCAGGGTGAAGATGTAGCGCGGCCGTCCGGCGCCCTCGACCCAGTGGGCGTATTGCTCGTCGCTGATCGGAGTGAAGCGGACCTGCATGCCCTTGTCGTGGATGTGGAACAGGACGTCCTTCAGCACCGGGGACAGCTTGGCCTGCTCCGGCACTTTTACCAGCATGCCCAGCGACAGGGTGTCGTGGATCATGGCCTGGCCGATGTCCAGGATGTCCACTTCGTACTCCGCCAGAATCCCCATCAGTGACGAGGTCAGTCCCGGCTGATCCTCGCCGGAGACATTGATCAGGATGATTTCGCTCATGTCTCACCATCTGTCGTCGCGTCGGCCCGCATTGTATGCGATCGGGGCGCCCGTGTTTCGCTCGGGCAGCAGGTGGGGGATACTCAAGGAAGTATCTGATCGATTCCCTCGCCTGCGCCCGAGACCGGTTTTGGTCATCTGGCAAGGCGCGGTGCCGGAAACGATGACGACCGGCCCCGGCGGCACCCGCTGCGCCGTGTCGAATGCGCTGAACACGGCGCCCGGGCTGCGGTCCTACCCACTGTATTGGATAGATCGCCGGGATAGCCACGGCGGCACCAGATTGGAGGAGAGTGGCAATGGCGAGACAGGCAGACGATAGCCTCACGGCGCACCTGACGCGGGAACAGTATCGCGTAACGCAGGAGCATGGCACCGAGCCGCCGTTTTCCGGCGAGTACAACGGCTTCAAGGGCGATGGCACCTTCGTGTGCATCTGCTGCGGGCAGCCGCTGTTCGACTCGGCGACCAAGTTCGATTCCGGCTCCGGCTGGCCCAGTTTCTACAAGCCGATCAGCGGATCCGCGGTGGAAAGCGAGACCGACGTCTCGCTTGGCATGCGCCGCGAGGAAGTCCATTGCAGCCGTTGCAAGGCGCATCTCGGGCATGTGTTTCCGGACGGCCCGGAGCCCACCGGCCTGCGTTTCTGCATCAATTCGGTATCGTTGGACTTTCAGCCGGCAGAGTAGGGTTTTCGGACAAACCCGTGCCGTAGGGTGGGGCAAGCGCAGCGGACCCACGCGGTGCAAGGCGTTCCGGCAAGGCAGCGATCACCGGTTCGCCCCACCGCGTTACCGGATGGGGCGTTCGTTTAGTCCGGAAACGTTCCCTGTCAGGCGTCGTTGTTTCCCGCCCCTCGGCATTCAGCTTGTCGCGCGAGGGCTCGCACCGGTACCATACGCGCCTGATTTGCGGCGCCTTTGCCCTCCCTCTGATTCACGGGTTTCCAGCATGAACAAGCAGCAGAAGAGCAAGCAGCACCCTCTCGCGGGCAAGACCATGAGCGGTGCCGAGATGATCATTCAGGTGCTGGCGGACGAGGGCGTTGATACCGTTTTCGGTTACAGCGGCGGTGCCATCCTGCCGTCCTACGACGCGATCTTCCGCTATAACTCCGCGAATCGTGGTGAGGCCCCCGATGACCCGATGCGGCTGATCGTGCCCGCCAACGAGCAGGGCGCCGGTTTCATGGCCGCGGGCTATGCCCGCGCCAGCGGCAAGGTCGGCGTCTGCATGGTCACCTCCGGCCCGGGCGCGACCAACACCGTGACTCCGGTGCGCGACTGCATGGCCGACTCCACGCCGATCGTTCTGATCACCGGTCAGGTACCGACCGGTGCCATGGGCACCGATGCCTTCCAGGAAGCGCCGATCGTCAACATCATGGGTAGCTGCGCCAAGCACATTTTCCTGGTGACCCAGCCGGAAAAGGTCGAAGCGACCATCCGCACCGCGTTCGAAGTGGCGCGCTCCGGTCGGCCGGGTCCGGTGGTGGTGGACGTACCCAAGGACATGCAGAACTGGGTCGGCGAATTCCTCGGCGAGGGTCTGCTGGAAATCCGCGGCTATCGTCAGCGGATGGACAGCCTGCGCAGCGCCCGCCTGTCCGAGCGCAAGTGCCGTCAGTTCTTTGAACTGCTGGAGCAGAGCAACCGGCCGCTGCTGTACGTCGGCGGCGGCGTGATCAACGGCAATGCCGCGGCCGAACTGACGGCCTTCGCCAGGACTTTCAATATCCCGGTGGTGAGCACGCTGATGGGGCTCGGCTCCATCGACACCAAGGACGAGCTGTCGCTGCACATGCTGGGCATGCACGGTACCGCCTACGCCAATTACGCGGTGGAAGATTGCGACTTTCTGATCGCTGTCGGTGCGCGCTTCGATGACCGGGTCGCGGCCAAGATCGAGGAGTTTGCGCCGCTGGCGCAGCATGTGGCGCATATCGACATCGACGCCGCCGAAATCGGCAAGGTGCGACTGGTGGACTGGGCGCACGTCGGCGAGGCCGGCAAGAGCCTGCAGCAGTTGCTGACCCATGGTCGCGACAATGGCTTTGACGGGGATTACAGTGCCTGGGTCAAGCACGTCGACCAGCTGCGCCGTAATCACCCGATGAATTACGACCGTGAGAGCAGCATCATCCAGCCGCATTATGTCGTTGAGGAGCTGAATCGGCTTACCGGCGGCGAGGCGATCATCAGCACCGGTGTCGGTCAGCACCAGATGTGGGCCGCCCAGTACTGTGACTTCCGTGGTCCGCGGCTGTGGCTCACCTCCGGCAGCATGGGCACCATGGGCTACGGCCTGCCGGCCGCGGTGGGCGCGGCATTCGCCTGCCCGGACAAGATGGTCATCGACATTGATGGCGATGGCTCCATTCGCATGAATCTGGGCGAGATGGAGACGGTGACCAATTACAACCTGCCGGTAAAGATCCTGCTGCTGAACAACCTCGGCGACGGCATGGTGCGCCAGTGGCAGCGGCTGTATTTCAACGACAACTTCTCCGGCAGCGACAAGTCGCTGCACCGCAAGGACTTCGTCAAGGCTGCCGAGTCCGACGGTTTCGAATTCGCCCGGCGGGTGGAGCAGAAGGAAGACGTGGTCGAGGCGCTCACGGCCTTCGTCGAATTCGACGGCCCGGCCTTCCTGGAAGTCATGATCGACGGCGAAGCCAGTGTCTACCCGATGGTTGGCCCCGGCATGAACTACAAGCAGATGGTCACCGGCGAGTGGATCGCGTCGCGCGACGTCAACGCCACTAACCGGGACGCCGCCGAGACGCCGGATCTGTTCTGAAGAAAGGGGGTTGCCGTTCCCGGAGAGGCGCGCCGACTGGCGCGCCTTTTTCATGTTTGCTGGCCGAACACCGGAAACCTGCTCCCTGCCTGCTTGAAATCCCGCTCCTCAGCCCGCATTCCTCTGGCACAAGCCGTTTCTCAACAACCTGTTACCGACGAGGAGCCGCCGATGAGCGCGACTGCCCAGAAGAAAGAAACCTTCGAGTTCCAGACCGAGGTGCGGCAGCTGCTGCATCTGATGATCAACTCCCTCTACAGCAATCGCGAGATCTTCCTGCGAGAACTGATCTCCAATGCCTCGGATGCCACCGACAAGCTGCGCTTCCAGGCCCTGCAGGACGAGAGCCTGCTCGAAGGCGACAGCGAACTGGCGGTGCGAATCACCTTCGACCAGGAAGCGAACACGCTCACCGTGTCGGATAACGGCATCGGCATGAGTCATGACGAGGTGATCGAGAATCTGGGCACCATCGCGCGCTCCGGCACCAAGGCCTTCCTCGAAAACCTGACCGGTGATCAAGCGAGGGATGCGCGGATGATCGGCCAGTTCGGGGTCGGCTTCTATTCCTCGTTCATCGTCGCCGACCGTGTCAGCGTCACCACGCGCAAGGCCGGTAGCAAGCCGGAAGATGCCGTGCGCTGGGACTCGGCCGGTGACGGCCAGTACACGCTGGAATCGGTCACCAAGGACAAGCACGGCACCGACGTCGTGCTGCACCTGAAGGACGATGCCACCGAGTTCGCCGACGGCTTCCGCCTGCGCAACATCATCCGCACCTATTCCGATCACATTGACATCCCGATCCGCATGCCGGCCGAGGCCACGGGTGAAGACGAGGATGCGGACAAGACGCCGGAAGACGAGACTGTCAACAAGGCCAACGCCCTGTGGATGCGGCCGAAGAACGAGATCAGCAACGAGCAGTACCAGGAGTTCTACAAGCACGTCGCCCACGACTTCGAGGACCCGCTGACCTGGATGCACAACAAGGTGGAGGGCAACCAGGCCTACACGTCGCTGCTGTACATCCCGAAGCGGGCCCCGTTCGACCTCTGGGATCGGGAAAGCGGCCACGGCGTGAAGCTCTACGTGAAGCGCGTGTTCATCATGGACGACGCCGACCAGCTGATGCCGCGCTACCTGCGGTTCGTGCGCGGTGTCATCGACTCCGACGATCTGCCGCTCAACGTCTCGCGCGAGATCCTGCAGCACAACAAGCAGATCGACCGGATCCGCGGCGCCTCGGTGAAGCGCGTGCTGGATACCCTGGAAAAGCTGGCCAGGGACAAGCCTGAGGAATACCAGGAGTTCTGGAAGACGTTCGGTCGCTGCCTCAAGGAAGGTCCCGCCGAGGACTTCGCCAACCGCGAGCGCATCGCCAGACTGCTGCGCTTCAGCTCCACCCAGACCGATGCCGCCGACGAGACCGTGACCCTCGAGGACTACGTGTCGCGCATGAAGGAAGGGCAGGAGGCGATCTACTACGTCACCGCCGAGAGCTTCAGCGCGGCGAAAAGCAGCCCGCACCTGGAAGTCTTCCGCAAGCACGGCGTCGAAGTGCTGCTGCTCACCGATCCCGTGGACGAGTGGGCCATCAGCCATCTGAACGAGTTCGACGGCAAGCGCCTCGTGTCTGCCGCCAAGGGCGAGCTCAATCTGGACAAGCTGGGCAGTGCGGAAAGCGAAGAACAGAAAGAACAGCAGGAGAAGGCCGAAACCGAGCTCAAGCCGGTCGTGGAACGCCTCAAGGCGGCGCTGGAGGACAAGGTGGAAGATGTGCGCGTGTCCCGCCGTCTGACCGACTCGCCGGCCTGTCTGGTGGTCAGCGAACACGAGTTCGGCATCAGCATGCAGCGCATGCTCAAGGCCGCCGGCCACCCGTTCCCGGCCGGCAAACCGGCCCTGGAAATCAACCCGGACCACGTCCTGATCAAGCGCCTGGAACAGGTGGACGACCAGGTCGGCACCGAGGAATGGGCCGCCGTGCTCTACGACCAGGCCCTGCTGATGGAAGGCGGCCAGCTCGACGACCCGGCATCCTTCGTCAAGCGCGTTAACAGGCTGCTGGCGGGCTGATATTCACCGCCTCACTCAATGTCCCGATGCAACGCCCCGGCAGGCTCCGTGCCCCGGGGCGTTTTCATGTCCAGTCACCCGGGTCGTCGCCCTCCGTAGGGTGCCGTCAAGCGAGGCGGACGCGCCAAGGCGTGATGGCCATCTGCAAAACGCGCCGACCGGTCGGTTACCGCCGGGCGGTTGTTCGGTGTGAAGCGGGCGCACCGCGGCTGTGCAAGCCCGCGGTTTACTCCCTTTGCAGCTAGTCCGCTCGCTTCGCCGACGGACGTCGGCCGAACGTGGCGCGGCGCAATGCAATGGTTTCCGGGATGGTGCGCCCCAGCCGCCTGGCGAGCGCGTCATCACTGGCAGAAAGAAACTCGGACAGCGTCAGGTCCGAAGGCAGACCGGATTCCTGCCCCGGGCTTTCGGTGACGGGTGCTCTTAACACGTCGTCCGGCAGTATCAGACGTGCAAGCCTGCGAAAGGTCGCGGTGTCCAGGAAGTCCCGATCCGTGGAGGTTTGTCGCAGCACCGAGTTCTGTGATGCGCAGAGCGCATCCTTCAGGCTGTCGATGACGGTCGCAACGCTTTGACCGATTCCGGGTGCTGCCGCGCCGCCCATTATGTGCGTTTCGTCGATAATTGAAACGCCGGGTTCCAGTGAAGGAAGGCTCGGAGGAGGTACGGCCTTCAGGCAATCGCCGAGCCGAATCTGCGTACACAGTTTGCGTTGCGCGATGATCATGCGCGAGGAATCGGCGGCGCTTTCGCCGACCAGGTTCCGTTTTTTCCTGAGAAAGACCTCGTACTCGCGGAAGAACCGGTGTTCCGTGGTGCCGTCGACAAGGAAAGTCCGCGAGTTGCGTACGGCAATATCGAGAAGGACGTTCTCAGAACCCTCGCGCTTGTAGACGTGTGGGGTGATGTGGATTCCCGAAACGCCCTCAAGATTATCAATGGGATGTTTGATTTCGGTAATCGCCGCATGGCCCGGATCACCCTTCGAGGTATCGAATTCCCAGCCGTCGGCCACTCCCGGCACATCGTAGAGTTGTGGTCCTTCCGTGATTTTCGTCTCCCGATAGCTCGGCTCACCTCCTGTGGCACCGCTTACGATGATTCCCACAACCCCCGGCAAGGTCCCCTTCGCGAGCACCTTCCGGTCAAACGGTCCAATCTTGAACGACATGGTGTCGAACTGTTCCTCGGGGGTAACCGTGGGCAGGACCTCGGTCCCTTCCGGGAAATGGCCGGTCTGCAGTCGGGTCTCGACCCGCAGATCCGTGTGTGCCTTGGGCAGGCTCACCACCAGGAAGAAATCCTGCACGCCCTCGATGGCCCGGAGACCGTGCACAAAGGTCCGGTTTTCGGTTGGCTGCAGGATGTGCGGTCTCGGCAGCATGAGAAAGCTGGCCCTGTTGGTGCCGAGGTGATAACCGGTCAGAAGACTGTAAAGCTGGCTGATCTGGGTCGTTGTGGCGTACTTGCTCTTGCGGTCGTCCACCGCCTCGCTCTTCACGCCCCAGTTGGTCTGGTCGGTTTCGGTTCGTGTGCTTCCTGTTTCCGCTTTCAGTCCTACATCCGCTTTTTTCGTCGGAATCTTGAGTTCGGATCCGATTTTCCAGGCGTTTTCCGTTTTCTCCGTGCTGGACAAGCTCTTGTCCGTTGCGACCTTGCTCGCCGATGTGGAGAGGATCTCGCCGGACTCGCTGGCTGCCTGGTACAGATCCCGCAGCTTCGGCTCGAAATCGATAATGCGCGGGTAGTCCTCCAGGGGCACGGCCGTGGCTGTAGGGCTCTGGAATCCGGGAAAGACCGAAATGTTGAGCAGCACTCCGTAACAGGCGAGGTAGAGGCGCGTGATCTGCTCTATGTCATTGAGATCCACACCGGGGAGCGTGGCGAGATAATCAATGATGCGTTTTTGCTCATCGCCATCCGGCTGATAACCGGTGATCGAGCAACTGACTTTGAGAAAGAGGATTTTTCTGTCGCAACTGATTGCGACAGGAATATCCGCAATCGGTGGTTCGTAGGCGAACAGTGCCAGAGAGGAACGAAAAGGGTTGGGCGTTGTGTCATTGCAGAATACGGAATTCATCATGTCCGTGCTGGCGTCTATCAGGCGCCAGGGCACGGCAGTTGGTTCTTTTGGTTCGCGATCGGTCGGCATGAACGTGTACCCCGCTTCACTCATCGTGATTTAACAGGAGGTACCGGAGTTGATCGACCGCTTGCGGTGATCGGGCGGAAAGACCAGTTTCGGTACCGGCAGCAGGCGTAAACCGAATTCGAAAAGGCCCAACTTCCATGCACTGGAGTATAGATTCGTTAGTTCGCCGCGCCCGGCAAGCGCAGTTTTGTTCGCATGCCAGCCCCGAGGCCGAGGCCCGTGCTTGGGTTCTACCCCGTTCGCCGGAGTACATCTCCGGCACCGCGACTTCGCCGGCGGCGCCAGCCGGGTTCTGGCTGCAGCGTTCGGGGACGAGACAGCCTTCAAGCTCAATCTGCGGGAAGGCCTGGGCGGCAAGGCGCGTGACTACAACTCCTTCAGCGAGGCTGCGGAGGAGGCCGGCATGAGCCGGATCTGCAACGGCATCAACTTCCAGTTCTCGAACAAGGAGGGCATGAACGCAGGTCACAAGGTCGCGGAACGCGTGCTGAAAAAACACCCGCTGCCGTCCGTGTCGTAGACGGGCCATCTGAGGGACCGGAAAGCCCCGCTCAGACCCGATTCCGGGTCTGAGCGACGTGCGAGTGGCACTGCAAGCACGTCTTGCCTCGGGGTAAATGCGCACTCCGATGCAGGCCTGCGACGAGATCAGCATTTGCTCAAGGGGGAGCCATAATGGAACCGAGAGTCGAGCATCGCGGCGCCTGTCTTTGCGGCGCCGTTCGTGTCAGAGCCGGAACCGCGGGCAACGCCATCGGCGCCTGTCATTGCAAGATGTGTCGACAATGGGGTGGCGGCCCATTGCTTGCGGTCGAGTGTCTCCA
>PXAT01000005.1 GCA_003565775.1 Ectothiorhodospiraceae bacterium
GCGCCGCAGGACCCGGTGGACGGGAGCCGGGGAGCGGGCTGACCGCCCGCCTGGATCGGCATATGGATCTGCGTGTCGGCGGATCGAGCCGATGTTCAGTGCATTCCATTCCACCCGAGAACGTGCTGGCGCAGAGCTGCCCGTTTGTCCGGGCTTCCTGTAACCGGGCGTTTCGGGCAGATGGGGCGCATCGATTCCGGTCGGGGCTACGATACCGAACTGGGTTTCGAGCGGCGTCAGTATCATCTGGCCCATGAGGGTCGCTACGCGCCGGGTATCTTCAACACTCGGATCTATCGCAACGGGAACGAGAATACCGGGCGGCTGATTGCTGCGGCTGCGGTGCCCCCGGACTCCCACGGCTGGACTCGGACCGCAAGCTGGAAAGCACGACCGACGTCCTCGACAGCACGGTTACCTTTTGACGAAAAAAGCCTGACCGGCTGGGCCGGGCAGGCTTTTTTGTCGGAGAAGGGCGGCCCCTTCCCGGTCGGACGGCTGCCGGCTCAGGCCGCGGCGGGCTGGGCCGCCAGATTCCGCAGAACGTAGTGCAGGATGCCGCCGTTGCGGAAGTAGTCCCACTCCTTCGGCGTGTCGATGCGGACCAGAGCGTCGAAGCTCTTGTCCTTGCCGTCGCTGCCGGTCGCGGTCACGCGGATCTGCCTGGGCTCGCCGTCCAGCGAGGCGAAGGAGAAGGTCTCGCTGCCATCCAGGCCGAGGCCTTCGGCGCTGTCACCCGGCTTGAACTGCAACGGCAACACGCCGAAGCCGACCAGGTTCGAGCGGTGGATACGCTCGTAGCTCTCGGCGATCACCGCACGGATACCCAGCAGGTTGGTGCCCTTGGCCGCCCAGTCCCGGCTCGACCCGGTGCCGTATTCCTTGCCGGCCAGCACCACCAGCGGCGTGCCGTCCTCGCGGTATTTCTCCGCCGCATCGAAGATGCTCATGACGTCACCGCTCGGTACGTGAGTGGTCCAGCCACCTTCCGTCCCCGGCGCCATCTTGTTGCGCAGGCGCACGTTGGCAAAGGTACCGCGCATCATCACCTGGTGATTGCCGCGACGGGAGCCGTAGGAGTTGAAGTCCTTCGGGCTCACACCCTCTTCCTGCAGATACCTGCCGGCAGGGCTGTCCGGTTTGATCGCACCGGCCGGCGAGATGTGGTCGGTGGTGATGGAATCACCGACGAACACCAGGCAGCGGGCGTCGGCGATTTCCTGCACGCCGGGTTCGTCCATGCTCATGCCCTCGAAGTAGGGCGGGTTGGCGATATAGGTGGACGGCGCCCAGTCGTAGTTTTCGCTTTCCGTGGTCTCGATCCCCTGCCAGTTGCTGTCGCCGGCGAACACGTCGGCGTACTGCTTCTGGAACATCGCGCGGCTGATGTTGGCACCGACCAGATCGGCGATTTCCTGCTGACTCGGCCAGATGTCCTTGAGGTAGACATCATTGCCGTCGCGATCCTGACCCACCGGCTCGGTGGTGATGTCGATGGTCATGTTGCCGGCCAGCGCGTAGGCCACCACCAGCGGCGGCGAGGCCAGCCAGTTGGTGCGGACGTCCGGATGCACCCGACCTTCGAAGTTGCGGTTGCCCGAGAGCACCGAGGCGACCATCAGGTTGCCGTCACGGATGGCGTCGCCGACCGCTTCCGGCAGCGGTCCGGAGTTGCCGATGCAGGTGGTGCAACCGAAACCGGCGACGTTGAACCCGAGTGCGTTGAGCGGCTCCATCAGATTGGCACTTTCCAGATAGGCCGGGACCACCTGGGAGCCCGGTGCGAACGAGGTCTTCACCCAGGGCTTTACTTGCATGCCACGCTCGTGGGCCTTCTGCGCCACCAGGGCGGCGGCGATCAGCACCGCCGGGTTGGAGGTGTTGGTGCAGCTGGTGATGGCCGCGATGACCACGGCGCCATGCTGCAGCAATTCCTTCCTGCCGTTCAGCTCGATCTCGACCGCACCCTTCTCGTAATCCACCTGACCACCGATGGCGGTGTCGCCGCCTTCGTTGAGGAAGCGTTCCTCGTCACCGGTGTTGTGCTCGTCAAGGAAGGCCTGCAGATTGCTCGCGAAGGTCTGCTTGGCATTCTTCAGTGCGACCCGGTCCTGCGGACGCTTGGGGCCGGCCAGGCTGGGCTCGACCGTGCCCATGTCCAGTTCCAGCACGTCACTGTAGTCGGCTTCGCGGGCACCGTCCTCGCGCCACATGCCCTGGGCCTTGGCATAGGCCTCGACCAGCGCCAGGGTTTCCTCGCTGCGGCCGGACAGTTCCAGATAGCGCATGGTTTCGCCGTCCACCGGGAAGATGCCGCAGGTGGCGCCGTATTCCGGCGCCATGTTGGCGATGGTGGCGCGATCGGCCAGCGGCAGGTTGGCCAGGCCGTCGCCGAAGAATTCGACGAACTTGCCGACCACACCGTGCTTGCGCAGGATCTGGGTCACTGTCAGTACCAGGTCGGTGGCCGTGGCGCCTTCCGGCAGCTTGCCTTTCAGGCGCATGCCGACAACCTCGGGGATCAGCATGGAAACCGGCTGACCCAGCATGGCCGCTTCGGCTTCGATGCCGCCCACGCCCCAGCCCAGCACGCCGACGCCGTTGATCATCGTGGTGTGGGAGTCGGTCCCGACCAGGGTGTCCGGGTAGGCCTGAGTGCGACCGTCGACTTCGCGGGTGAACACCACGTCGGCCAGGTATTCCAGGTTCACCTGATGGACGATGCCGGTGCCCGGTGGCACCACGCGGAAATTGGAGAAGGCGTGCTGGCCCCAGCGCAGGAACTTGTAGCGTTCACGGTTGCGGTGGTACTCCAGCTTGGTATTCAGATCCAGCGAATCAGCCTTGCCGAAATGGTCGATCATCACCGAGTGGTCGATGACCAGATCGGCGGGCGACAGCGGATTGATCTTGTTCGGGTCACCGCCCAGCTTCTGCATGGCGTCGCGCATGGCCGCCAGGTCCACCACGGCTGGTACCCCGGTGAAGTCCTGCATTACCACCCGTGCCGGGGTGAAGGCGATTTCGTCCTCGGGCTTCTTCTTCGCATCCCAGTTCAGCAGCGCCTTGATGCTGCTCTCCGAGACGCTGTCGCCGTCCTCGGTGCGCAACAGGTTTTCCAGCAGAACCTTGAGGGAGAAGGGCAGACGGTCCACGTCGTAGCCCTGCTCGCGGATGGCATCGAAGCGATAAATTTCGTACTGCTTGCCGCCGACGTCCAGGGTTGCGCGTGTATTGAAGCTGTTGGTCATCCTACCTCCCGATTTCCGCTTGACGGGTCACTGTCAGGCCGGGCTGCGATGCAGCCCGGCCGGGCAGGCCCGGATTCTTCAGTCCGGCGGGGCCACCGGTGGTCGGTGGCCCGGCTGATGTCGTGTGCCTGAGCGGCCGTAATAATACACGATAGGACGGGGTTTGCCGCACTGCAACGTAAGTGCCGGAGTCCGCTGTCGGGAGAAGGCTCCGGGGAAACCCGCAACGCTTTCCATGAGGGCTTCTGCCGAATCGGCACCGCGCCTTGCCGGCCTGACGGAACCTGCCCCGGAGCAGGCGCTGAAAAAGGGCAGTATTCTCCGCGGGTTTCAATTCGGTGCGCGGTCCGTCTGCGCCAGCAGTCGATCGATGGCAGCGAGCAAGCGGTTGCGACCGAAGATCAGTTTCAGGCGGTTGCCGCCGTGTTCCCGCCAGAACGTGGCCGCGCGGATCGCCGACAACAGCAGCGCCCGGATCAGACGAGCATTTCGCGGATCATCCAGCCATTCGCGCTTGCCGGGCACCAGGATGCGCGGTCGTAACTGACTGACGGTCTCGCTGTAGAGGTCGCCGAGGCGGGCGATGACATTGTCGTGGGTGGTGCCGAAATGGTCTGCCTGATGGCGGGCAATGTTCAGGCCGTCGCCCAGGGTGCCGAGCATGTCCCGCCGCTTCATCAGTTTGCGTTCGATGGTGATGGCACCGATCAGCAGGCGGGTCTGATCCATGTTGCGCGGGTTGGACAGCTGGGTGCGCAACTCCTGCAGTCCCGGGGTCAGCACGGCCACGCCTCCGTACAAGGATGCCAGGTCACCTTCGTACGGCGAGAGCAGGCCGTCAAAGCAGTGTTCCACCCGCGCGTTGTCGGATCGCCCGGCATGCGCGATCTCCCGGACCTGCGCCATCGCCATGGTCATCGCTGCCAGGGCGAGGACCTGTTGCTCCATCGGATCACTCATGCCGGCACCGCGTCTGCCTGATGCTGCCTGCGCCGCGCCTGCCGGATAATGCCGCCGCCGAGGCAATGGCTTCCCTGATACAGCACCAGGGACTGACCGGGAGTGACGGCGCGCTGGGGCCGGTCGAAATGCACCACGCAGCTGCCGTCCGCTGCCGATCGCACAAGGCAATCCTGAGCCGGCTGACGGTAGCGGATCTGAGCCTGGCAGCGCAGTTCGGCAGTCTGCGGTGGTGTGTTGATCCAGCTCAGCGCATCGCTGACCAGGCCGTCGGCAAACAGCGCCGGATGATCATGCCCTTCCGCCACGATCAGACGATTACCGGACATGTCCTTGTCGACCACATACCAGGGGCCACTGCTTCCAGGGCGCCCGCCGATACCGAGCCCCTGGCGCTGGCCCAGCGTGTAGAAGCTCAGGCCGCGGTGCCGGCCGACCACCGTGCCGTCCGGCTCAATGATGTCCCCGGGTTCGCTGGCGACATAGCGCGACAGGAATTCGGCGAAGTCGCGTTCGCCAATGAAGCAGATGCCGGTGCTGTCCTTCTTTTCGAAATTGTCGAAACCCGCGTCCTCGGCCAGCCGCCGTACCTCACTTTTTTCCAGCTCACCGAGCGGAAACAGGGTTTTCGCCAGCGCCTGCTCGCGGACCAGATGCAGGAAGTAGCTCTGGTCCTTGCCGGTGTCGCGTCCGCGATGCAGTTCGGCGCCGCCGGATCCGTGTTCGATGCGCGCATAGTGGCCCGTGGCCACCAGATCGGCGCCCAGGCGCAGGGCGTGTTCCAGGAAGGCGTTGAACTTGATTTCCCGGTTACAGAGCACGTCCGGATTCGGTGTGCGTCCGGCCTCGAATTCCTGCAGGCAATGGTCGAACACCTGTTGCCGGTACTCGGCCGAGAAATTCACCTGATGCAGCGGAATGCCGAGTGTGCGACAGACCTGCGCGGCGTCCGCCAGGTCCTCCTCGGCCGTGCAATGGGTCTCGCTGTCGTCGTCTTCCCAGTTGCGCATGAACAGACCCTCGACGCGGTATCCTTGCTGCTGCAGCAACAGGGCGGTCACTGCCGAGTCGACGCCGCCGGAGAGGCCGACGATAACGGTGGTGTCTGCTGGCGATTTCTGGCTCATGGCTTGCGGTCGACGTTACGCGTGTGGAGTGGGCAATGCGGCCGATTGTGGCACGCTTCAAGACTCGTTGCCGGACGACTTGCCGATGTTCCGCGGGCGACCGCCGGCGGCGACGAAGACCTGATTGCCGCTTGGTTCGTGGTTGTGGTCGAACTGGCTGTCGCCCGAGGAGCTGAAGAAATCCGGGTTCATCAATTCGATAAAGCGACGGGCCGGCTGCGACAGATACTTGCCGCGTCGCCACATCACCCCGTAAGTGCGGCGGGGGAAGACGTCCGGCAGTGGTTTGACCGCCAGCCGCTCGCGTCCGGTCAGACAGATATTGCTGGCAATACCAATGCCGAAGCCGCGCTCGACGTAGGCTTTCATGATCTCCCAGCCACCCACTTCGAGTCTCACCTGATACGGGATGTCGTGCTGCTGCAGCACCATGTGCACCAGCCGCCAGGTGGTCAGGTGGCGCGGCGGCAGAATCAGGGCGTCCGACGCCAGGTCATCCAGCGTGATCGCGACGCGTTCCGCCAGCGGGTGATCCGGTGGCGTGATCAGCGAGGTGGCGAAGGAGTAGACCGGTCGGTAATTGATGTCGTCCGGCAGATCCAGCATCGACCCGATGGCGAAATCCACCTCGTCGTGGCGCAGCGCGTGCAGCATCTCTGCGCCAATCAGATTGTGCAGTTTGACCGGACTGTCCGGGTACAGGCCCATGAACTGCTGCAGCAGATCCGGAATAAGGTACAGCGTGCTCGATTCGCCGGCAGCGATATCCAGGCGCCCGCTCTGCATCTGTTCGTTGCGCTCCGCGAAACGGGCGGGCAGCGCATCGATACCCTCCACCAGGGGCAGCGCCAGTTCGTAGAGGGTCTTGCCGTCCGGAGTCAGGGTAATCTTCGGCCCGCGGCGTTCGAACAGGGTGATTTCCATCTCCCGTTCCAGCGCCTGGATTTGCAGCGAGACCGAGGGCTGGCTGAGTTCGAGACGTTCCGCGGCGCGCGAAATGCTGCCGGATTGCGCGGTATAGCAGAAGGCGCGGAGCTGCTTGATCCGGTTGTTTCGATAATACAGGCGACCGTTGCTGGCCATGGCGGCTGGACCTCTGCTCCGCTTTTGACAGCTCTTTATTAAAAGCTTCAATAGTGAAGATTGACTCGCAGGCATTGTCAAATGCTGCGCCGCCGCAATACAATCGCGCCCTCGTCGCGCGGGCATCGTTTGTTTTTCGGGCACGGCCCGCCGACTGGATGCAGGCAGCAAGACCCAGTACGACATCCTTGCGTCGACCAACTGTCGGCGACAGGCGCATGAGGCGTTTCGAGGATGTCGTCGAGCCGGTGGGTGTCCTGGCGATCCGCAGCAGCGGTGTTCGCCGGAAGGCATTCCTGGCGGGGGCGATGGCATCGCTGCGGCGATGGCGGGGTCAACGAATCGGTCAGTGCCGTCCGCCTCAAGAGGGTGGAGACGCCGAGCGGGTCTGCGTAACAACGTTTGGACCGAATCGTCACTCCGCGATCCGTGCAACGGCACGGGTCAGTCACCGGCCTCGCGTCGAGTGGAATCCTGCGACAGACGCACCCCCTGGTGCCTGTCGTGACAAACAGTCGGGTGGCGTGCTGCCACCCGGAACGGGAGAACAAGCAATGAGCAATCAGCAGGCAATCGAGCAGCTGAAAAAGGACTGGGCAGAAAACCCCCGGTGGAAGGGCGTCGAGCGCGGTTATACCGCAGAAGAAGTCGTGCGGCTGCGTGGTTCGGTGCAGATCGAATACTCGCTGGCACGCATGGGCGCCGAAAAGCTGTGGAAGAACATGCACGAGATGGATTACGTCAATGCGCTGGGTGCATTGACCGGTAATCAGGCCGTGCAGCAGATTCGCGCCGGTCTCAAGGCGATTTACCTGTCCGGCTGGCAGGTGGCGGCCGATGCCAACACCGGTTCCACCATGTACCCGGACCAGTCGCTGTATCCGGTGGATTCGGTGCCGGCCGTGGTCGAGCGCATCAATAATGCGCTGCTGCGTGCGGACCAGATCAACCACGCCGAGGGCAATCACGACATCGACTGGTTGCAGCCGATCGTGGCCGATGCCGAAGCCGGTTTCGGTGGCGTGCTGAACGCCTACGAGCTGATGAAGAACATGATCAAGGCGGGTGCCGCCGGCGTGCACTTCGAAGATCAGCTGGCCGCTGTGAAGAAGTGCGGTCACATGGGTGGCAAGGTGCTGGTGCCGACGCAGGAAGCCGTGCAGAAGCTGATCGCTGCGCGTCTGGCTGCCGACACCATGGGCGTGCCGACCATCCTGGTGGCGCGTACCGATGCGCTGGCCGCGGATCTGATCACCTCGGACATCGATGAGCGCGACCACGCCTTCATCACCGGTGAGCGCACGGCGGAAGGCTTCTACCGCACCAAGGCCGGTGACGACCAGGCGATCGCCCGCGGTCTGGCCTATGCGCCGTACGCCGATCTGATCTGGTGCGAGACCGGCAAGCCGGATCTCGAGTTCGCCAAGAAGTTCGCCGACGCGATCCACAAGGAATATCCGGACCAGATGCTGGCCTACAACTGCTCGCCGTCCTTCAACTGGAAGAAGAACCTGGACGATGCCACCATCGCCAGGTACCAGAACGAACTCGGCGCGATGGGTTACAAGTTCCAGTTCATCACGCTGGCCGGCTTCCATGCGCTGAACTACTCCATGTTCACGCTGGCGAAGGGCTACAAGGCGCGTCAGATGGCTGCTTACTCGGAATTGCAGGAAGCCGAGTTCGCGTCCGAGAAGGACGGCTACACCGCGACCCGTCACCAGCGGGAAGTGGGCGCCGGTTACTTCGACGATCTGACCACCGTGATCCAGGGTGGTGCGTCTTCGGTGACCGCGATGAGCGGCTCCACCGAAGAAGAGCAGTTCTGATCTGAATCGGCAGCGGTGCTCCGGCACCGCGAGCGATTGAAAGACGCCCGATCGGCAAGCCGGTCGGGCTTTTTTTCGTCAGATCGACTTGAAAGCTGCCGGCCCTGACCCGATCTATGCCGCAGCGCGCAAAATGCCGTCGGCCGGAGCAGCGCGCGCATTCATTGGAATTCCCCGTGGTCGCAGTGGTCCGAGGAGAGTTCCTGCCCGACTTCGGACGACGCGGACGCCAGCGCAGACGTGAGAATCGATCCACATTTCCCTAAAATACGGGGAGTGCGGTGGTCGCGGTGAAGGCCATGCCCGCGGCAGGTCCGCAGGGTTCCGTTGACGTCGGCGGGTATCGCGATCTCGTCAGAATGACCTTGTTCCCCAGCAGAGTGCCCCATGAGCCAGGACCACGACCAGGATCACGACAAGCAGCACGACGAGGGCGTTACGGTCCAGGAGGCAAAGCCCCGGACCAAACGACCCCCTCTGTACAAGGTGCTGCTGCTGAATGACGACTACACGCCGATGGAATTCGTCGTGGAAATCCTCGAAACCTATTTTTCGATGGACCGTTCGCAGGCCACGCAGGTTATGCTTCAGGTACACACCCGGGGCAGCGGTGTCTGCGGTGTCTTCAGTCGTGATGTGGCCGAGACCAAGGTGGAACAGGTCAACAGTTACGCGCGGCAGCAGCAGCACCCGCTGCTCTGTACCATGGAGGAGGCGTGAGGCGTAGCGGCATTGAAACCACCGTGCGTGGTTCCGCTCAGAGAAGCCGTCGGGCAGGAAGCCTGAAGGAAGGATCCGGAATCGGGGAACCACCCGTCTCCGCGATCAGTCCGAGACAAGAGTCGTGTCGTGTCTCCAGGGTGTGCGAACACCGGTAACACGTCGAGTCAGGGCGAGGCCCTGGTCCGCAGGCAACCGAGGTATCTGTGCATGCTGAGCAAGGAACTGGAATTTACGCTGAATCTGGCCTTCAAGGAGGCGCGGGAGAAGCGGCATGAATTCCTGACGGTGGAGCATCTGCTGCTCGCTCTCACCGACAACCCCACCGCAGTTGGTGTTCTCAAGGCCTGCGGTGTCGACCTGGATCGCCTGAAAAAGGATCTGAGTGCGTTTCTGGACGAGACGACACCGCTGCTGCCGCCGGATGACAGTCGCGAGACGCAGCCCACGCTGGGCTTCCAGCGCGTCCTGCAACGCGCGATCCTGCATGTGCAGTCGGCCGGCATCAAGGAAGTGACAGGCGCGAATGTCCTGGTGGCGATTTTCAGCGAACAGGAATCGCAGTCGGTGTATTTCCTGCACAAGCAGAGCATTACCCGCCTCGACGTCGTGAACTATGTCAGCCACGGCATTTCCAAGGTCGCCGGCGAGGAAGAGCCGGGCGATTCCGTGGGCAGCTCGTCGGAGAATGAAGACGAGTCCGATGAGGCCTCCGGTAACAAGTCGCCGCTGGAGCAGTTCGCCACGAACCTCAACGAGCGGGCCCGGCGCGGGCGCATCGACCCGCTGATCGGCCGCCGCGCCGAGGTGGATCGCACGATTCAGGTGCTCTGCCGTCGCCGCAAGAACAATGCGCTGTACGTCGGTGAGGCCGGCGTCGGCAAGACCGCCATCGCCGAGGGTCTGGCCAAGCAGATTGTTGACGGCGAGGTGCCGGAGGTGCTGCGCAACAGCATCATCTATGCGCTCGATCTCGGCGCCCTGGTGGCGGGTACCAAATACCGTGGCGACTTCGAGAAGCGGCTCAAGGGTCTGCTCAAGCAGTTGCAGAAGACGCCCGGCGCCATTCTCTTCATCGACGAGATCCACACCATCATCGGTGCCGGTTCCGCGTCTGGCGGGGTCATGGATGCCAGCAATCTGATCAAGCCGATGCTCGCCAACGGCGATCTCAAGTGCATCGGCTCCACCACCTATCAGGAATACCGCGGCATCTTCGAGAAGGATCGCGCTCTGGCCCGGCGTTTCCAGAAGATCGACGTGCCGGAGCCGAGTATCGAGGATACCGTGCAGATCCTGCGGGGCCTGAAAAGCCGGTTCGAGGAGCATCACGGCGTGAAGTACACTGCGCCGGCGCTGCGCGCGGCTGCGGAACTCGCGGGCAAGCACATTACCGACCGGCGACTGCCTGACAAGGCCATCGATGTCATTGACGAGGCCGGCGCACGGCTCAAGCTGCTGCCGCCGTCGAAGCAGAAGAAGACCATTGGCGTGCCGGACATTGAAAGCGTGGTCTCGAGCATGGCGCGGATCCCGCCGAAGCGGGTCTCCAGTTCCGACATGAAGGTGCTGGAGACGCTGGAGCGCGACCTGCGGGCGTTGATCTACGGTCAGGACAAGGCGATCTCGACCCTGGCGGCGACCATCAAGATGTCCCGTGCCGGTCTTTCGGTGCCGAACAAGCCCACCGGTTCGTTCCTGTTCGCCGGGCCGACCGGGGTCGGCAAGACCGAGGTCACGCGGCAGCTTGCCATGCACCTGGGTGTCGAACTGCTGCGCTTCGACATGTCGGAGTACATGGAACGCCACACCGTCTCGCGTCTGATCGGCGCGCCGCCGGGCTATGTCGGCTTCGACCAGGGCGGTCTTCTCACCGAAGAGGTGATCAAGCACCCGTATTCGGTGGTGCTGCTGGACGAGATCGAGAAGGCGCATCCGGATGTGTTCAATCTGCTGCTGCAGGTCATGGATCACGGCACGCTGACCGACAACAACGGACGCAAGGCCGATTTCCGCAACGTCATTCTGGTCATGACCACGAATGCCGGGGCCGAGGAAATGAGCCGTCCGTCCATCGGGTTCCGCAATCAGGATCACGCCAGCGACGGCATGGAAGTCATTCGCAAGGGCTTTTCGCCGGAGTTCCGCAACCGGCTCGATGCCATCATTCAGTTCGACGGGCTGGATGCGCCCACCGTGCGTCGTGTGGTCGACAAGTTCATCGACGAACTGACCATGCAGTTGATGGAGAAAAACGTCACGCTGCGGGTGGATGAGGAAGCCCGCGACTGGCTGGCGGTTCACGGCTACGACCCGAAGATGGGGGCCCGGCCGATGGCGCGGCTGCTGCAGGAGTCCGTACGCAAGCCGCTGGCCGAAGAACTGCTGTTCGGCAAACTGGCGCGCGGAGGCGAGGTGATCGTGCAGGTCAGCGAAGACGAACTCGTCTTCAGCTTCCGGGAGGAGCCGGAAGCGGTCGCCTGAGGAATGCGTCGCTGATCAGACGCGCGAGGCCGGAACAAGGGCCGCCAGGGATGGCGGCCTAGCGCGCGCGATAGGTGATGCGGCCCTTGCTGAGGTCGTAGGGCGTCAGTTCCACCGTGACCAGGTCACCGGTGAGGATGCGGATGTAGTGCTTGCGCATCTTTCCCGAGATGTGCGCGGTCACCACGTGACCGTTTTCCAGTTCCACACGGAACATGGTGTTGGGCAGGGTATCCACGACCTTGCCGTTCATCTTGATATGGTCTTCGCGAGCCATTCGGCACGTGTCTCCTTTCGTTGGGTCGGATCATCTGTCGCGGCCGGCCTGATTGAAGCCGGATGCGCAGGAAGCGCGGTAGTTTAGCAGAAAACGACTTTCAAACCGGAGTCTTCCGGTCAAGAAAACACCGAGTCCGTCCCACATCTGCGTCCGGGTCACCCGGCAGCGGGTTTGCCGGTTCTGTTGCCGTCGCTGACTGGCGCGCCGGCCAATGCTCTCCGGGGCTGACAAGGCTATCGGCTATTCCGGGGCGTGCTTGACCCGGGAATCATCAAACACCTGCCAGCGTCCGCCGCTGTGGATCTCGCAGGGACGAAAAGCGGTCTTGTATCGCATGCGCGGGCTTTCCGCGATCCAGTAGCCGAGATAGACATGGGGCAGACCGGCGGCGCGTGCTTCGCTGATCTGCCAGAGAATGGCCCAGGTGCCCAGGCTCCGGCGGGCGGCCGACGGGTCGAAGAAGGTGTACACCGCCGAGAGACCGTCCGGTAGCTGATCGGTAACCGCCACGCCGAGCAGTGTTTCGCCGCAGCGAATCTCGTTGAACAGCGTCGATGACCAGTCCGCGACCAGGAATTCCATGTATCTGTCGCGCTCCGGGTCCTGCATGCTGCTGCCCGGGTGCCGCTGATCCAGATAGTCCAGGTAGAGCTGGAAATGCTCTTCCCGAAATACCGGCGGGCGACTGATGACGCGCAGGTCGTCATTGCGTTTCAGGCAGCGGCGCTGGCTGCGGTTCGGCCGAAACGCCCGCGCATCGACGCGCAGGCTTTTGCAGGCCTGGCAATTGGCGCAGTTCGGCTGATAGACATACGCGCCGCTGCGACGCATACCCTGGCGGGCGAGAGCACCGTACTGGCTGGCGGTCAGCGGGTGGCGCGGATCCACGAAGACTGTCCGCGCACGCCGATCGGGCAGGTACGAGCATTCATGTTCGCCGGTGGAGTAGAGCCATAGCAGCTCACGCTTTTCGGCCGTCTGATCGCCACTCATTCTCGCGCTTCCTCTGCCGGTTCCGCGAGCGGCGTGTTCACGGCACGTTCCAGCAGGCCCTGAAACTCGGCGCGCGGTACCTCCTGTGCCCCCAGGCTCTCCAGGTGGGCCGACCGCATCTGGCAGTCGATCATTTGCAGGCCGCGCGCGCCGAGGGACCGGATCAGACTAGCCAGAGCCACTTTCGAGGCATCGGGGCGACGGCTGAACATCGATTCACCGAAAAACGCGCTGCCGAGCAGCACGCCGTACAGGCCGCCCACAAGGACGTCCTGATGGCGCACCTCGACGCTGAATCCGACGCCGGCCCGGTGCAGATCCAGATAGGCACTGCGCATTGCCGCGGTGATCCAGGTGCCCCCATCCGCATCACGGGGCGCAGCGCAGGCGTCGATGACCGCGGCGAAATCGGTGTTGAATGTCACCTCGAAGCCGCCGTTGCGTAATCGTTTGGCCAGGCTGCGACGCAGTCGAAACCGGTCCGGGAACAGCACCGTACGGGGGTCCGGAGACCACCACAGGACCGGCTGCCCCTGGCTGTACCAGGGGAAAATACCCAGTCGGTAAGCCGCCAGCAGCCGCCGCCGACTGAGGTCGCCGCCGATGGCGAGCAGGCCGTTCGGATCACGCAGGGCCTGCGCCGGTGGCGGAAACCAGTCGAGCGGCGCCTGGTCGAGAAAGGCGGGTCGCATCGCGGGTGTGCGCATGGTCTCAGGATAACGCCTGGTCCGGGCGGTCGAAAGCGGCGGTTGGCGGCTCGCGATAGGGCATGTGGCCATTCAGGTCCTGCATGTACTGGTGCACCATCGGCGTCTCCCGTTCCAGGAAATCCGCGACCGCGCTGCGAAAACCGGCATCCTGCAGCCAGTGGCAGGAGTAGGTGGCGGTGGGCAGAAAGCCGCGCGCGATCTTGTGCTCGCCTTGGGCACCGGGTTCGAAGCGCTGCAGCCCTTGCCGAATGCAGTACTCGATCCCCTGGTAGAAGCAGGTCTCGAAATGCACCCCGGGGCGTTCTTCGCGACAACCCCAGTAACGACCGTATAGCGTCGTCTCGCTGCGAAACAGCAGCGCTGCGGCCAGCAGCAATCCGTCGGCATCCCGTGCCTGGGCCATCAGCACCTGTTCACCCATGTTTTCGGCGAGATGCCGGAAAAACGCGGCGTTCAACGGTGGTCGGTTGCCGTACAGGTGAAAGGTGTCGGTGAAGAAGCGCACGAAATGCTGCCAGTCGGCCTCCGTGACGCGGTGGCCGGGCACCATGTCGAAACTGGCGCCGTCCTGGCGTGCCAGGCGTCGCTCGCGGCGGACGTTCTTGCGTTTCTTGCTGGAAAAGCCGGCGAGAAAGCTGTCGAAATCGGGATAGTTCGCGTTGCTCCAGTGGAACTGGCAACCCAGGCGCAGCAGCAGCCCCTGATCGGCCTGCTCCAGGGCCTCGGGTTCCTCGGCGAAAAGGCAATGCGCCGAGGACAGACCCTGTTGCAGACAGATGGCGCGCATGCCGTCGGCGATGGTGCGCGCCGCTTCGGCGCGTGTGATGGTCATGTCATGGAGGACGCGGGGCCCGGTCGCCGGTGTGAACGGCACGGCGATCACCAGTTTGGGGTAGTAGGCGCCGCCGGCACGCTGGTAGGCGTCGGCCCAGGAGAAGTCGAACACGAATTCACCCCGCGAATGGCCTTTCAGGTAGGCCGGTGCCGCAGCCAGCAGGCGCTGCTGCTCGTCGCGGAGCAGCAGGTGCGACGGTTGCCAGCCTGTGCCGGGTCCGACGCAGCCGGTGACCTCCAGCCCGTGCAGGAAGGCGTGACGCAGGAACGGGTTTCCGCTACCGGCCAGCTGATCCCAGCGCTCGGCCGGCACCGTCTCGATGCTGTCGACGACCTCGATATGCATGCGTTTCCTTTAGGACAAGTCCGGGAAGTTGTCAGGGTGGACAGTCAGGATCGACGATTTCTCCCTGCGCCCGCACCGGGGGCGAAACCCCGGGGCCGAACACCAGTGCGCCGGCGCTGGCGCATTGCACAACGCTATCCGTGGCACCTGCAGGCCGGATATACTGCACACCAGTAAATCCTGATAGATCGTTTCACTTATCGCGCTAATATAGTAACTTGCGCGATTCACTTGATAGTCAGTCTGAGGTTTTCAATCCAGCGTGGCCGCGTCCGATAGCAAGCAAAAGAAGCTGCCGACTCTGCTCGGCAATCACGTCGCGCGAGGGTTGCGCGAGGCGTCGCTGTTCCTGCTGCTGGCGCTGGCAGCCTACCTGCTGGTGTCGCTGTTCACCTATTCCACCACGGATCCGGGCTGGACCTACAGCGGTGGTGGCGGTCCGGTGAGCAATGCCGGTGGCATTGCCGGTGCCTGGTTTGCCGATGTCTTTCTCTTCCTGTTCGGCTATGTGGCCTTTCTTTTTCCCGTCATGATCGCGCTGTCCGGAGCCCTGGCCTGGCGCTGGCAACGGCGGGACAACGCCTTCCACTGGGGCATCTTCGGCTTTCGCGCCACCGGGTTCGTGTTCACGGTGATTTCCGGTGCCGCCATCGCCGCGATGCACGTGGAGCCCATCGCCGGCACGGTGCCGCTGCATTCCGGCGGGCTGCTGGGGGAACTGGTGAGTAACGGGCTGACGGCCCTGTTCAGTTTTCTCGGTGCGACACTGCTGCTGCTGGCGGTGTTTCTCGCCAGCGTCACGCTCTTCACCGGCCTGTCGTGGCTCGCGCTGATGGACCATGTGGGCAAGCTCTGTCTGCTCGGTGCCGGCAAGCTGTACGCGGGACTGCTGCAACTGCGCGACCGGCAGGCCGGGCGCCGCGCCGCGAAGGGTCGGGCCGAGACCCGGGCGCGGGATGCCGAGGCGCGCAAGACCCGCAAGACGCCGCAGATCGAGGCCAATGCGCCGGCGCTCAAGGCCAGTCCGCGTGTCGCCCGGGAAAAGCAGATCCCGCTGTTCGACGGCACGCCGACCGCCGACGGGCTGCCGCCGGTCAGTCTGCTGGATCCGCCGCCGGAGCAGCAGGCGTCCTACTCCAAGGAAGCACTGGAGGCCATGTCCCGGCAACTGGAGATGAAGCTGGCCGACTTCGGCGTCGAGATCGAGGTGGTGGCGGTGCAGCCCGGGCCGGTGATCACCCGGTTCGAGGCGCAGCCGGCGGCCGGCGTCAAGGTCAGTCAGATTTCGAACCTGGCCAAGGATCTGGCCCGGGCACTGTCGGTGGTCAGTGTGCGGGTGGTCGAGGTCATTCCCGGCAAGTCCGTGATCGGTCTCGAGATCCCGAACGAGAACCGGCAGATCATCGCCTTCAGCGAAATCGTCCGCTCCAGCGACTGGGACAAGGCCGGGTCGCCGTTGTCCATGGCGCTGGGCAAGGATATCGGCGGCGTGCCGGTGGTCGTCGATCTGGCGAAGATGCCGCATCTGCTGGTTGCCGGTACCACCGGGTCCGGCAAGTCGGTGGGGGTCAACGCGATGATCCTCAGCCTGCTGTACAAGAATCAGCCTGACGATGTCCGACTGATCATGATCGACCCGAAGATGCTGGAATTGTCGATCTACGACGGCATTCCGCATCTGCTGGCGCCCGTGGTGACCGACATGAAGGAGGCGGCCAACGCGCTGCGCTGGTGTGTCGGCGAAATGGAACGGCGTTACCGGCTGATGGCGGCACTGGGTGTGCGCAATATCGCCGGCTACAACCGCAAGGTGCGTGATGCGGCTGCCGCTGGCGAGCCGCTGCGGGATCCGCTGTGGACGGCTCCGGATGGTGTGCCCACCGATGACGAGGCGCCCTTGCTGGAGACGCTGCCGTACGTGGTGGTCGTGGTCGACGAATTCGCCGACATGATGATGATCGTCGGCAAGAAGGTGGAAGAACTCATCGCTCGCCTGGCGCAGAAGGCTCGCGCTGCGGGGCTTCATCTGATTCTCGCGACCCAGCGCCCGTCGGTGGACGTGATCACCGGCCTGATCAAGGCCAACATCCCGACCCGGATCGCCTTCCAGGTCTCGTCCAAGGTGGATTCCCGCACCATTCTCGACCAGCAGGGTGCGGAAGCCCTGCTCGGCCACGGCGACATGCTGTATCTGCCCCCGGGCACCGGCCTGCCGGTCCGGGTGCACGGGGCCTTCGTGTCCGACGCCGATGTACACAAGGTGGTCGCGCACCTGCAACAGACCGGACAACCCGACTATATCGACGGCTTGCTGGAGGAGTCCGCGGACACCACGCCGATTCCCGGCCTGCCCGGTGGTTCGGGGGACGGCGAATCGGATCCGCTGTATGACCAGGCGGTACAGATCGTCACCGAATCACGGCGCGCGTCGATTTCCGGTGTCCAGCGACGTCTCAAGGTCGGCTACAACCGGGCCGCGCGTCTGGTGGAGGAAATGGAGGCGGCCGGGATCGTCGGTCCCCTGCAGCCGAACGGAGGCCGCGAGGTGATCGCGCCGCCGCCGCCCAAGGACTGATTCAGCGGCCGTTCATCGCTCGCGTTCATCATCCACGCGTGAGGTTCCTGTTCTGGCAATACCGCCCGCGGCGGTTCGGAGGATGGATTGAAACGAATACTGCTGACACTGGCCATGCTGTGGCTCGCGCCGTCGGTCGTTGCCGGCGATCGCGCTCAGCTCGAAGCCTATTACACCGAGGTCCAGAGCCTGTCCGGGCGCTTCGTGCAGGAGACCGTGGATGATCGCGGCGAGGTGATCGAACGTACCGAAGGCGCGATGTACATCGAGCGCCCCAACCGGTTCCGCTGGGAGTACGAGACGCCTTACGAGCAGGATATCGTGGCCGATGGTACCGATCTCTGGGTGTATG
Organism: Ectothiorhodospiraceae bacterium; assembly: GCA_003565775.1. Lineage (GTDB taxonomy): Bacteria > Pseudomonadota > Gammaproteobacteria > Nitrococcales > Aquisalimonadaceae > Methylonatrum. Next base: position 17,545 of record PXAT01000005.1, read on the forward strand.
ACGCGGATCTGTTCCAGGTCACCGTGCGGCCACTGGACGAGGTGCTCGGCAGTGGTCCGGCGCTGATGCTGAGCGGTGAGCTCGAGGATCTCGAGTCCCAGTTCGAGATCGGTACCGATGGCGACTGGGTGACACTGACGCCACGGGACGAGGGCTGGGAAGTGACCGGCGTGCGTCTGCGATTCCGCGACGGCGTGCCGGAGACGGTCATCGTCAAGGATGGTATGGGCCAGGAAAACCGTCTTGATCTCAGTGAGGTGGAGCGCAATCCTGATCTGCCGTCATCGCTGTTCGACTACCGGGTGCCGGATGATGTCGATCTGATCGGCGAGCCGTCCCGGTAGGCCATGGCGGATCTGTTCCAGACCTCGAATGACGTGTCGGGCCAGCCGCTGGCGGCCCGCATGCGGCCCCGCAGTCTGGATGATTTCGTCGGCCAGCAGGCCCTGCTCGGGCCGGGCAAGCCGATGCGACGCATGGTCGAGGCCGGCAACGTCCGCTCGCTGGTGCTGTGGGGTCCGCCCGGGGTCGGCAAGACCACGCTGGCGGAGATCCTCGCCCGGGCCGTGGATGCACAACTGGTGCAGCTGTCGGCGGTCTCGGCCGGGGTCAAGGATATCCGGCAGGTCGCGGCATCGGCCGAGGATGCGCAACGCCTGGGCCGGCGCACGGTGCTGTTCCTCGACGAAATTCACCGCTTCAACAAGTCCCAGCAGGACGCACTCCTGCCTCACGTCGAGTCGGGCCTGCTGACCCTGCTCGGCGCCAGTACCGAGAACATCTCCTTCGAACTCAATTCCGCGCTGCTCTCGCGCATGCGGGTCTACGTGCTCAAGCCGCTGGACGAGGACGCCGTGGTCGAGATCCTGCGGCGTGCCCTGCAAGATCGGGAGCGCGGTCTCGGTGCCCGACAGATCGAGGCGGATGACGAACTGTTGCGGCGTCTGGCCCGGGTTGCCGGTGGTGACGCCCGACGGGCCCTGGGCTTGCTCGAGACCGCCAGCGACTTCGCGGTGGCCGATGGTGACCATGAACGCCTGTCGGCGGACGCCGTGGATGAGGTCATCGGCCATGTCGCCGGGGCCATGGACAAGGCCGGCGATGCCTATTACGACCTGCTCTCGGCGATCCACAAGTCGATCCGTTCGTCGCGAGTGGATGCCTCGCTGTATTACATCGCGCGCTTCATCGGCGGTGGCGGTGATCCGCTGGACGTGGTGCGGCGGCTGACGGCGATTGCCTCGGAGGATGTCGGCAACGCCGACCCCAGAGCTTTGCCACTGGTTATCGCGGCCTGGGACGCCTATCTGCGTCTGGGTCAGTACGAGGGCGAACGGGCCATTGCCCATGCCGCCATCCATCTGGCGATCGCACCCAAGAGCAATGCCATCGACCAGGCCTGGAAAGCCGCCACCGCTGCGGCCCGGCAGCATCCTCATGGCAGCGTGCCCGCCTATCTGCGTAACGCCCCCACGGCCCTGATGAAGGAACTCGGCCACGGCACGGGTTATCGCTATGCCCACAGTCAGCCAAACGGCTATCCGGCAGGCGCGGACCATGACTGCTGGCCGGACGATGTGCCCCCACTGAGCTTCTACCAGCCCAGCGACTTCGGCCAGGAAAAACGCTTTCGCGAGATGCTGGAGTACCGGGCCCGGCTGGATCGGGAACACGACGCCGGTACCGACTGAGCCGCCCACCACGCCTTATCGCCGCCGCCGGCAGCGGTTACAATCGCGAGCCGTTCTGAACAAGGGAATGTCCTTTCATGCTGGATCCGAAACTGCTTCGCACCGATACCGAGGCCGTGGCCGAGGCGCTGGAAAAGCGCGGCTATACTCTGGACGCCGTCCGCTATCAGACGCTGGACGCGCGCCGCCGTGAATTGCAGATGTCGGTGCAGGACCTGCAGAACGAGCGCAACACCAGATCCAAATCCATCGGCAAGGCGAAGGCGGCGGGCGAGGATATCCAGCCGCTGCTGGCAGCGGTGGCGGATCTCGGCGAAAAGCTCGACGGCGCCAAGGCCGAACTGGACGCGATTCAGGCGGAACTGGATGACTGGCACCTGCAGATGCCGAATCTGCCCGATGCCGGAGTGCCGGTCGGCGCCGACGAGGACGCCAATGCGGAAATCCGTCGCTGGGGCACGCCGCCGGAATTCAAGTTCCGCGCCCGCGATCATGTCGAACTGGGGGAAAAGGGTGGCCTCGACTTCGAGGCCGGTAGTCTGCTGGCGGGGTCGCGCTTCGTGGTCATGCGCGGCGGCATGGCCCGACTGCACAGGGCGTTGGCGCAGTTCATGCTCGACTGGCACATCGCCGAGCACGGTTACACCGAGGTCAATGTGCCGTTCCTGGTCAACAGTGCGGCCATGGAAGGCACCGGCCAGCTACCCAAGTTCGGTGATGACCTGTTTGCCGTCGCCGGCGATCCGGATTTCTACCTGATCCCCACCGCCGAGGTGCCGGTCACCAATCTGGCCAGGGAGCAAATCCTCGAGGACGCGGAGCTGCCGCAGAAGCTGGTCTGCCACAGCCCGGCATTCCGCGCCGAGGCCGGCACCTACGGCAAGGACACCCGCGGCATGATCCGGCAGCACCAGTTCGAGAAGGTGGAACTGGTGCAGATGGTGCGACCCGCCGAGTCGGAAGCGGCCCTGGAAGAATTGACCGGGCATGCCGAGGTGATTCTGCAGAAACTGGAGTTGCCGTATCGGGTGCTCAAGCTCTGCACCGGCGACATGGGCTTTTCCGCCGCATGCACCTATGACCTGGAGGTCTGGTTGCCCGGGCAGGAGCGCTACCGGGAGATTTCGTCCTGCAGTAACTGCCGCGATTTTCAGGCCCGGCGCATGCAGGCCCGCTGGCGCAATCCGGAAACCGGCAAGCCGGAGTTGCTGCACACGCTGAACGGTTCCGGCCTGGCGGTGGGACGCTGCCTGATTGCGGTTCTGGAAAACTATCAGGAAGCCGATGGCCGCATCCGGATCCCGGATGTGTTGCGACCGTACATGAACAATCTGGAATCGATCGCCCCTTAAGGAGACGCTGATTTATTCGCACGTCCGCGTTGGCATTGCATTTTTTCCGAGGCAAGGCGCGCTGCGCAGCGCCGCAGTCATTCTGCGGTCAAGCAGCGCAACACAGCAGTCGGGGAAAATGCGATGCCAACCCCTTGGGGCTCGGCCGATTCTGGCCCCTGGCGGTGTTGCGTCGACGGCCCGGTAGCTACGGCTACCGAACCGGCACCGCGCCTTGCCAGGCTGCCAAA
>PXAT01000154.1 GCA_003565775.1 Ectothiorhodospiraceae bacterium
CAGGGCGGGATCGGACGGAATTCGGCGTGCTGGGGCCTTTCGTAAGGGTCCGGGGCCTGTCTGGCAGGGCTCCGGATGCCGCTGTAGATCAGGAAATAGGGCGCTTATACTTCCTATACGCATTCAAAGCTTTTCGAGGACGACCCAGCGCAGGTAATGGAGGTTTTGCGGCTTTCCGCGTCAGCGGAATGAAGCGAAGCCGGAATGCCGTTGCGCGTGCCCGATCTGGTCGGCCATTCCATCACCTACCGCATCGCCGTTGGCCCGCATCGGGGCCGCAAGGTGTTCACGCTCCAGACCCTGCCGATTTGCGATGAGGAGGACTGGGCAGCTGGCGGTCCCGGCAACGTGGCTGGGTTCTCCCTGCACGCCGGGGTGGCAGTGAAGGCCTGCCAGCGCGACAAGCTCGAGCGGCTGTGCCGATACATCTGCCGTCCTCCAGCGCAGGCAAGGAGGCTTTGCGGTTTCGAGCTTGCTCGAAGAAGCGAAGCCGGAGTGCCGTATAGCGCGTTTCCGAAAAGCGATTGTTCCTGACCAGACGCGGCGAGATCGGCTACACACTGAAAACCCCGTACCGCGACGGCACGACGCATGTGATCTTCGAGCCGCTGGACTTCATGGCACGGCTGGCCGCACTGGTCCCGCCGCCGCGCCTGAATCTGACCCGTTTTCATGGGGTATTCGCACCGAACAGCCAGCGCCGGTTTGAGTCAATGGTGGTTTTCGGCGCAGCCGAAAGAAGCCATTGAACGAAAACCGATCAGCGCGTACCGCACCCGGATCACGCCGGCCCGCCGGGGTCGGGGTGCCAGGCCCACCAAGCCGACGCGAGAAGAGGACCGCACGCCGGCCGAACAAAGCTCGGCGATGCAATGGGCGACACGCCTCAAGTGGGTCTTTCAGATTGATGTGGAGACCTGTCCGAATTGTGGGGGCACGGTCCAGATCATCGCCTGTATCGAAGACCCGCCGGTGATCAAGCGGATACTGACTCACCTCGCCAGCAAGGATCTTCCCGGCCTGTGGGCGGAAAGTCGGGGGTCGCCTATCTGCGTGCATCGCACAGGCCGGCCGAGCGTACCGGCTTGCATCACTGAAACGCAGGAAACCGGTTTCAGGCTGCGTTCCATCCGGGTGCGGTCCGGTGGCGCTCGTGCCGGATAGGCCCACGCCGGCAAAAACGGGGCTACAGGGGCTGCTCGATTGGCTCCGATAGGGCGGAATCGGGCGGATTTTGGCGTGCTGGGTACTTTGGTAAGCGTATCGGGCTGGTCTGGAACGGCTCCGGATACCGTTGGAAATCAGGAAATAGGGCGCTTATACTTCCTATACGCCCCGAGCAGAAGTCTTTCCAGGGGCATTTCAGAAGCCTTCTGGCCGCTGTTCTGCTGGACGCGAACCGGCACAGCCTTTAAGCTCCGGCTGACAATACTGGCAAGTTCTGCCCAGGTGCCCGACAGACGGCGATCAGGTTCAGTCCTGCAGCAGGGAAATTTCCACCATGCTCAAATTCGTTTCGAAACCCGCCTCTCAATCGTTGATTCTGGTCCTCCTTTGCCTGGCCGCCGTGCCGGTTCTGGCCGCCGAGCTGCGACTGATCGACGGTGAATACCGTTACTACGAAAATGGCAAGCTGGTGATTCACCAGAACCACATACGCGCCCTGCCCGGCGGTGAGCAGACTGCTATTGCAATTGCCGGTGCAGTGGCAAATCCCACTGAAGCCAATCCGGAGAACGTTTCCATTGGAATCGCCACCGCCAGCCGGACATTCGAGATCGAACCAGATCCCGACACCGATGAAGAGATCGGCGACCCGGTCTGTGTCGTTACTACTTTCGAAAGTGAAGTGAGCACCGAGACCGACGGTGCGATCAGTGCGGCCAGCGCGTCGGCAGGTGGCTGGGACGGCATGGCCGAGGCAGATGCCGACGAGAACGTCCCGTCCGCCTCGGCGACCACTTCGGCACCGGGTGCTACTCTTTCGGTCGACCCTCTGAACGGCGATCAGTTCATCGAGAATGATTTCGCATCGATCACCGTATCTGGCGATGATGCGGACGACAGCACCGGAAACCATCATTTCGTCGCCCTGATCGGCGATACCATTGTCCTTCGGGTCGGCAGCTACGCTGCTTCGGCGGCCGTTTATCCCGACAGCGCCGCCGCTTTCGCTGGCAGCCAGATGGCGGCCGAACTCCAGGCCGATGTACTGGATTGCCAACTGAGCCTGACCGCATTGGTTGACACCGGAGAGGGTTCGATCCAGGCGGACCCTGACCAGGGCAGTTACCAGTTCGGCGATGAAGTCCAGCTCACCGCCATTCCTGAACAAGGTTGGAGTTTTGCCGGCTGGAGTGGCGATGCTTCGGGCATGGACAACCCCCTGACCCTGACCATCGACAACAATACCGAGGTTTTCGCGAGCTTCGAGACAGCCATCCATACCGTCACCGCCGAGGTCGGCGACGGCGATGGCGAAATCACCCCGGCCAGCCAGGACGTCGACCACGGCGACGATGCCACTTTTACCGTCAGCCCGGACACCGGCTGGTCGGTCACCTCGGTGACGGGGGATACCTGCGCGCCGATGTTTGACTCCGGCGATCAGTGGTTTGCCGAGAACATCACCGAGGACTGCACAGTCACCGCCAATTTCGCCGAGGACACTTTTGATGTCACCACGGAAGTCGTTCAGGGCGACGGCACGATTACACCGGCCACCCAGAACGTGGTCTTCGACGATACGGCCACTTTTACGGTCACGCCGGAGACGGGTTGGTCGGTCGAATCGGTCAGCGGCGACACCTGCTCGCCGACCCTGGTGGGCGGCAATGACTGGGAAGCCGCCGGCATCCAGGATGACTGCCATGTCGAGGCCAGCTTCGTGATCAATACCTACACCGTCACCGCCGAGGTCGGCGACGGCGATGGCGAAATCACCCCGGCCAGCCAGGACGTCGACCACGGCGACGATGCCACTTTCACCGTCAGCCCGGACACCGGCTGGTCGGTCACCTCGGTGACGGGGGATACCTGCGCGCCGATGTTTGACTCCGGCGATCAGTGGTTTGCCGAGAACATCACCGAGGACTGCACAGTCGCGGTCAACTTCGAAATAGACACCTACACCATCGGTGGCACCCTGAGCGGCCTGTCCGCAGGCAATAGCGTGACCTTGCAGAACAACAATACCGATGATTCGACACTCACTGACAATGGCGACTTCATCTTCAGCATGGCGCTTGATGATCTGACCACCTACGAGGTCACGGTTCTCGATCAGCCCGAGGGCCAGTTCTGCTCGGTGACCAACGCGAGTGGCACACTGGCCGGCAGCGATGTCGACGATGTGGCGGTGGACTGTGTCGATATCGAGTTGAGCCTGAGCCGGGAAGAGATCCAGTTCACAGAGCTGAACCCCGGAGACAGCGATGAGCAGATGCTGACGCTGACCAATACCAGCCAGGCCGATCTGGTGATCGAGCAATTCAGCACACCGGACGCACCCTTCGGACTTGATCCTCAGGACTGCGCCCCGCTGCCGCATACGCTCATCCCGGGACAGTCCTGTACGATAGTGTTGACTTTCTCGCCGCAGGAGTTCGGCGATTTCAACGACGAGTTGTTGATTGAATCCAGTGCGATAAGCTCGCCCGACAGCGTCAGCCTGAGCGGCAGCGCCGCGCCGCCGGCCGTCCCGGTGCCGGCCCTTGGCCTGCCGGCACTGCTGCTGTTGCTGTTCGGCATATTCCTGTTGGGTCTGCGGCAATCTCACCGGTGATCCATTAACCGCGTGGGTGCCGGTCCATGCTGAGGCGTTGACGTTGGCAGACTTCTGCTCAAAAACCAAAAAAAACCGTAAGCGCCTACAAATCCCCACACTTGACCGCTTGCGGCAGTAATGCGTCAATATCGTCCACGGTTTCGGCCAGCGGGAGTTCTTTGAAAACGTGGCGCAGGTAGGCAGCGCGAGGCAAAACCAGGACAGACATTATTCGGGAGACGGATCACGCATCCCGTTGGTCATTTTCTGCCCACTGAGTGCCGCTAACTCGGGCTGAATCCTCGGAAAATCGTCTCCAAAGGCCGACTTGCGCGGCAGCGACCCGGAAATCTCCAATTCCGGACGCGACAAGCCCCGGAACAAGCCGGTGCCATAGCTGCTCTCTTGATAGTGGTCGTCAGGTAGGTCGTTCGCGCAGGATCTTCCTCGCTAAATCGCCGGCCACACCTTTCATCCAGGTCTGGCCAAGCTCCGCGGCTTTGGCCATGAGGGCTTCCGCTGAGCCGATTGCGCGGTAGTAGATGCTTTCGGTGCCCTGAACCTGGCGCAACCATCCATTGGGGTGGTCGGTGAGTTGCCAGATATCAGCCGGTGCCGCTCTTGCGATGTTCGTAAGCGGTTTGAGTTGTCCGCGCTTGTCGGAGCGTGCCTGTTCACCTGTCCACTGCACTAGGTGTGGAGTCTCTAAATAACTCTGCGCGGAGCACGTTTTGTCGGAGAAGCCGCAGATCGCGTGGTGCGACGCGAGTGAAAGTAGCCGTAGCGCCGTTCTGCACCTGTTGTTTCCGGCGGTCATGGTATGGGCGGCTTCCGTACTGATCTACCTGCTGGCCGTCATCCTGTCCCTGTTGTTGGTTCACCTGGACCGGATCCCGATGGAGACAGTTCAGTCTCCATCATTGACCAGGTCCGGTGGCAACAGGAAGCGACAGCTTGGGCCGCTCGCCCGAGACAGCGCGCGGTCGAGCGTGGCCAACTCGGCATCCAGTATTTCGGCCAGGGCGATGTAGCAGGCATCGCAAGCGGTTACGTTGGCACGCAAGGCCCAGACCCGCTCGGCCAACAATTCGTAGTCGAACAGTTCGCAGCGTAATGAAAGCAATGCCTGGTGAGCCAGGGTGGCACTGTCCTGGCTGATGTCGCCGGCCAATGCAGCTCGCCTGAGGATGTTGGCGACCTCAACCGGCATCAGATGAGGCGCGCAGAGGTTACCGCCAATCAATACTTCTTCGGCCCACAGCCCATCAGGTCCGTTGTCGATCAAGGCTGAGACGACGAGTGACGCGTCGACGACCAGATTCATCGTCGATCGCTGAATCATCTGGCCAGCAAGGATCTTCCTGGTCTGTGGGCGGAAAGTCGCGCGCCGCCGGCCCGACCGGTCGGCTTGCTTCACTAAATCGCAGGGAATCAATTTCAGGCTGCGTTCCATC
>PXAT01000103.1 GCA_003565775.1 Ectothiorhodospiraceae bacterium
GGCTCGCGTAGGGTGTGTTCGCCAGGGGCGAACGCACGCGGTGTTACGCGTCAGGGTACTGCTCCTTCGTTCTGCTTCATCCCGCCTCCAGCTTTTGTTTGGCCTGGTCCGGGACCTGACACGGCGTGGATTCGCTTCGCCGAATCCACCCTACGCGGCGCCGGGCGCCTTCCTCACTCCCGCGCATGAAAAACCCGATCCAGCAGATCCGGGGAGTCGAAATGTCGGCGGCCGACGAAGGCCGTGGGGTGGCGGCCGAGCTGGCGCATGGCGCCGGGTGATGGTACGCCGGAGACCCAGAACAGCACCCGCTCGTCGCGTGCCGTGCCGGTGACCAGACCATCGCTTTCGAACAGGCTGCGATGTCCCTCCCCTGCGACGAGGCTGCGCAATTCATCGTAGTCGCTCAGCAAATACTCCTGCGCCTGGCCGGCCTGCGCCGGTGCCGCCTCGCTGAGATAGACCCGGCGCAGATAATGGCTGCGGTCGCGCAGCGTGACGGTCAGACGCCGCGCGGCTGTCGGCGGTCCGGCCGAATCGAGCACCAGCGGCGGTTCGGCATAGTTCGATGGTTGGCGCGCCCTCAGATCCTGCAGCGGATAATGCTGGTGATAGCACCCACAGTTGTGCATGGACTCCAGCAGCACCGGCTGACCATCGGCATCCAGCGTGATGCGAAGCGTCATGCCATCGAGACGACCACCGAGAAGATCCAGGGGGTTGGATTTCGGCCGCGAGGTAAACCAGAACACGTAGTGCAACTGGGTGACCGTTGAACCGGCGAATCGCGTGTGCGCTATATCACCGTACACCCTGGGTTGAGAGACGTTCACGGTCGGCTGCCCCGGCCGCTCCCAAACCGGCGTACCGATCCGGTTATGGCTGGCGTCGCGCTCCAACTCCACCACCGGCGCGAACGCGGCCAACAGGGCATCCTGTTCCAGCCGGCTCAGGACGGGGCGCTCCAGCGCATCCCGTGGTGCGCGGCGCAGCAGGGCCGTCGCCGCCTCGGGCGTAACCGGCTCGGGCACTCGGACCGGTTCGTAGCGGAGGGGCGCCGGCGTCGCAGGTGGTTCGGTTTCGAATTCGGCCCGTGTACCGCGCTGCCAGACGCCGACACCGGCGCGAATGCCCCAGCGCGTCACCGGATAAAGACCGGCCCAGCGATGCCAGCTGATGTAATCATCGGCCACGGCGATACGCGCATGCAGCGCGTTGCGATCGGGCCCGTCGCCTTGCAGCAAAGCATTCGTGAGATTCCGCCCGCACTGATCCATGCGCGCTTCCGGATCGTGCTGGTCGCTTGCCGCAATCAAGGCCTGCCGCCCGGCCGCCGACAGATTGCCCAGCTCCAGCAAGCGCACGTCCCGGTCATGGCTACGCAATGCCTCCAGCAGATCGCGGTCACTCAGCATTGGCGCCTGCGCCGCGATGAACCGCGAACTGCGTAACCAGGGGAGATCCGCAACAGGCTTCCCGACGCCATCACGGATGCCCTCTTCCTCGATCTGCTCGTCCAGGAGCTCGAAGTAGGCCAGACACGCGTTCAGTCGTTCCTCGTCCGCGGGCAGCGACGGGAGTGCCGGCGGGCGGGCGGCGCACCCGGCAAGAAATGCCGCCAGCAGCAGGATCATCGGCAGACGGCACGGTCCGATGGTCGCAGCGCCCCACCCGCGCACCGTATACTTCGGGCTTGCGCGGTCGGCCGCCGAGAGGGGGTTGCCGCTCACCTACCGCCACGCCCCGTTCTGGAGATCCTGCATGTCTCGATTACCCCATCTCACGGAAAGCGGTGAAGTCCATATCGTCGATGTCGGCGACAAGGCAGCCACCCGCCGTGTTGCCATTGCCGAGGGTCGTATTCTGATGCAGCCCGAAACCTTGCGTGCGATTCGGGAACAGCAGATCAAGAAAGGCGACGTCCTCGCCGTCGCGCGTATCGCCGGTCTGATGGCAGCGAAGAAGACCGCGGAGATCGTTCCGCTGTGCCATCCCATCGCTCTCACCCATGCCGAGGTCGTGATCACCCCGCGGGAGGACGGCACCGGCCTGGACTGCCGTGCCGAAGCGGTCACGGTAGAACGGACCGGCGTCGAAATGGAAGCAATTCATGCGGTTCAGGCCGCGCTGCTGACGGTCTACGACATGTGCAAGGCGATGGATCGTGGCATGGAAATCACCGGCATCCGCCTGCTGCATAAAAGCGGTGGACGCTCCGGTGACTATAATCGCGATCCGGCGTCGGCGGCCTCGTGACCAACCATTCGGACAAAGCGCCAGCGGAACGCGTCGCACTGTTCGTCACCTGCCTGGTGGACCTGTACCGGCCGTCGGTGGGACTGGCCACGGTCGAACTGCTGGAACGGGCCGGCTACCAGATCGATGTTCCGACCGGCCAGACATGCTGTGGCCAGCCGGCGTGGAACAGCGGCGACAACCGCCGCGCCGGCATTCTCGCCCGCCAGACCATGGATGCGCTGGCCGGCTATGACCACGTGGTAGTGCCCTCCGGCTCCTGTGCATCCACGCTGATTCACGGCTACCCGCAACTGTTTGCCGACACCCCGGAAGACCTGATCCGCGCCGAAGCGCTGGCCGCCCGGACCTGGGAGCTGACCCGATTTCTGGTGGAAGTCGCCGGTCTCGATGACCTGGATGCTGGTCTGTCCGGAAGTGCCTGTTATCACGATGCCTGCGCCGGCCTGCGCGAACTCGGGATCAAACAGCAGCCACGCCAACTGCTCGCCCAGGTCGACGGCCTGGAGCTCCGCGAAATGGCTGATACCGAGGCGTGTTGCGGCTTCGGCGGCACCTTCTGCGTCAAGTACCCGGAAATCTCCAGCCGCCTGGTCAGCGACAAGGCCAGCGCCATTGAGCAGACCGGTGCCGACACCGTGATCGCCGGGGATCTGGGCTGCCTGATGAACATCGCCGGGCATCTCACACGCCAGGGCTCTGCGGTGCGCGCCTACCATATCGCCGAGGTGCTGGCCGACCGCACCGATCACCCTGCCATCGGCGAGGGAGAGGACTGATGCAGTCCACGACCCGCGAATTTCCGCTCAAGGCCCGACAGGCGCTTGAAGACGAGCAACTGCGCCAGGCGCTGGACAAGGCCCGCGACGGATTTGTCGGCAAGCGTCAGACAGCTATCGACAACTTTCCCGACTTCGATTCCCTGCGCCACCGCGGCAAGGCGATCAAGGACCACACGCTGGCTTTCCTGGATGTCTATCTCGAGCAGTTCGAGGCGGCGGTCGAGGCCGCCGGAGGTCAGGTGCACTGGGCCGAGTCCGCCATCGATGCGCAACGCATCGTCACCGACATCTGTCGGCAGGCGAAGGCCGGGCGGGTCACCAAGGCGAAGACCATGGCCGGCGAGGAAGTCGCCCTGAACGAGGCGCTGGAAGCCGCCGGTTTCGAAGCCGTGGAAACCGATCTCGGCGAGTACATCATCCAGCTGGCCAAGGAACCGCCGAGCCACATCATCGCGCCGGCGGTGCACAAGACCAGGCAGCAGATCTGCGAGTTGTTCGACAAGCACCACCACGACGGGCGTCTGGGTGCGGCACTGCGAGAAGTCCCGGATCTGGTGAACGAAGCCCGGGAACGTCTGCGCGAGAAGTTTCTGACCGCCGATGTCGGCATTACCGGCGCCAACTTCCTGGTCGCGGAAAGCGGCTCGATTGCGCTGGTCACCAACGAGGGCAACGCCGATCTGACCCACACCCTGCCCCGGGTGCACATCGCGATCGCCGGCATCGAGAAACTGGTTCCCACCCTGGACGATGCCGCCAGCATGCTGCGCCTGCTGGCCCGCAGTGCCACCGGCCAGGACACCTCCACCTACACCACCTTCGTCACCGGCCCGAAACGCGGTGACGATCCGGACGGACCCGAGGCGTTCCATGTGGTGCTGCTGGACAACGGCCGCAGCCGCATGCTCGGCAATCGCTACCGCGAGATGCTGCGCTGCATCCGCTGCGGTGCCTGCATGAACCACTGCCCGGTGTATGGCGCCATCGGCGGCCACGCCTACGGCTGGGTCTACCCCGGACCCATGGGCTCGGTGCTGACGCCGCTGTTCACCGGTCTCGACGGCAGCCGCGATCTGCCCAATGCCTGCACCCTGAACGGACGCTGCGCCAGCGTCTGCCCGGTGGAGATTCCGCTGCCGGATCTGCTGCGCGACCTGCGCCGCCAGCAATTCGAGCGCGGACTGACCGGTCGCAACACGCGGCTGGGCCTCGCTGTCTGGGGATTCTTCGCGCGTCGGCCCTGGCTCTACCACACCTGCGCCCGATTCGGAATTGCCGCGCTCGGCCGTCTCGGCCGGCGCAAGGGACGTTTCCGCTGGCTCCCGCTGGCACGCGGCTGGACCGCGACCCGCGACATGCCGAGCCCGCAGCGCAGCACCTTCCAGCAACTGTGGAAACAGCGGCAGAAGGAGCAGCGCCGATGAGCAGCGCCCGGGAACGCATTCTGCGCAGGGTTCGCAGCGGACTGAAGCAGGACGGCCCTCGCTCTCTGGACGAGGCCCATGCCGCGCGACAGCACGGCTACGGTGCCAGGCTTTCGCCACGGCAACCCTGGTCCGGCGATCCGGTGGCCCGCTTCTGCGAGCGTCATGAAAACTGGGCCGGCACCTGGCAGAAACTGGATGCCGCGGAGCGCGTGCCGAACGCGGTTAAGGAGCTGTGTGGTACCGACGATCGTCTGGCGGTCGCCGATCACCCGCTGCTGCAAGGGCTGGAATGGCCGGCCGCACAGCGGATCGCCAACGATCAGGCCGCGAACGCCAGCCTCACGGTCTCGGTGGCGGATGCTGCCATCGCCGAGACCGGCACGCTGGTGTTCTGCTCCGGCCCAACCTCGCCCACCGGCCTGGCAATCCTGCCGGAGACCCATGTGGTGGTGTTGCAGGCAGCGGACATCCTCGACGACATGGAAGCCGTCTGGCAGCACCTGCAGCAACGGTCGGATTTTCCGCCACGCTCCCTCAACACCATCTCCGGCCCGTCACGAACCGCCGACGTGGAACAGACCATCCAGCTCGGCGCCCACGGCCCGCGGCGTGTCCATGTCCTGCTATTAGGGAAGCTCTGATCTATTCCCGCGTCTGCGCCCGAGACCGGTTTTGGTCAGCTGGCAAGGCGCGGTGCCGGTTCGGTAGTGATTCTACCGGGCCGGTGACGCAACGCCGCCAGGGGCCA
>PXAT01000003.1 GCA_003565775.1 Ectothiorhodospiraceae bacterium
ATCCGACGGTCACCCGCAGGGCTCGGGCCGTTCTCACGCCTGGCGGTGTCGCATGCCACCCCGGGTAGCCCCGCTACCCGAGGCGACCTGCTCCTGGCCAGTTCGCAAGAACGGCTCTCGAGCGCGGCGGCGTGCAACGATGCATGCTTCCCTCCGCTTGGGCCGCATTTTTCCCGAATGCTGCGTTGCGCTGCTTGGCCGCAGAATAACTGCGGCACTGCGCAGCGCGCCTTGCCTCGGAGAATAATGCGGACTCCAACGCAGGCGTGGGAATAGATCAGCGTTTCCTTAAGGAGACACTGATTTATTCGCACGCCGCTTGATTTACGTCATGACGTGCGGGGTGGTTTTCGCTGTTCAATGCCCGAACCAACATCAGCGGCGTGCCGCATACCACAGGGACCGGAGGACAGGGATATGGCAGGCAGCATTGCCGCAAAGCTGGATCTGGGGTCCGAGCACCCAGTCATCATTCATTACGCCACCATGGAACAGCCCTGGCAATGGCTCGCTGCCGGCTGGCAGGACATCCTGCGTTGTCCGGGGGTCAGCATCGGCTATGGCCTTATCTGGGTCGTGCTGAGCCTGCTGATCGTCGGCGGTCTCTGGAGCGCTGATCAGGGCTCCTGGCTGCTGCCGCTGATTGCCGGCTTCATGCTCATGGGGCCGCTGGTGGCCGTGGGCAACTACGAGATCAGCCGCCGCCTGCAGCAGGGCTCCAGGGTGACGCTGGGGCAGGTCTTGCTGGCCTGGCGGCAGAATCCGACCCAGATCGCCCTGATGGGCCTGCTGCTCATGATCTTCCTGCTCGCCTGGATCCGTTTCGCCACCATCCTGTTCGCGCTTTTCTTCGGGGTGGATATCCCGACGGTGGATACGGCAACCATCTATACCGACCTTCTGCTGACGGGAACGGGGCTGTCCCTGATCGTCACGGGAACGGTCATCGGCGCGGTACTCGCCTTTGTCGCCTTCGCGCTCAGTGTGGTATCCATTCCCAGGCTGCTCGACCAGCCCGGTACCAGCGTCCTGGAAGCGGTCATCACCAGCCTCGCGGTGGTGCAGCAGAACCTCAAACCGATGCTGCTCTGGGGCCTCATTCTCAGCGTCATCACCTTCGCCGGGCTGGCGCTGGCCTTCGTCGGCCTCGCCATCGCCCTGCCCCTGCTGGGCCACGCGAGCTGGCACGCGTATCGCGACCTGGTCTCGGAAGGTCAGCCCGCGGATCGTTGATCGCCGAACAGCGCCTTCCACGGTGTTCTCCGCTGGCCGTATCCGTTACGGTTGGCGGAGCCGTGCTGGAGTCCCTCGAGTGCAAAAGGAGGATGCCACGATGTATCGGAAAATCATGGTTCCCGTCGATCTCGCGCAAATCGAAACAATCGAACCTACTCTGGAAACTGTTGCGGACCTGGCGAGACACTACAACGCCGAGGTTTGCTATGTGGGCGTCACGTCAACGGCACCGGGAAGCGTGGCCCGAACCCCGGAAGAATTCGGTAAAAAACTCGAGGCTTTCGCGCAGAAGCGTCATCAGGTCCATGGTCAGCCGGTTTCGACCCTCACCATCGCCACCGCCGACCCCGTTGCCGATGTCGACGACCGGTTGATCCGGGCCATCGACGAGGTCGGAGCCGATCTGGTCGTCATGCCCACCCACCTGCCGAAACACATCGACATCATTATGCCCTCTCATGGCGGCAAAGTGGCAACGCATACCGACGTGTCCGTGTTTCTGGTTCGCCCGCGCAAGCGCTGAGGCAGCGCTGCAAAGCGGAGACACTTCAGCGCGTATTGTTTGTCGAGGACGATCCCGATATCCGCGAGATCGCGGAGCTGGCGTTGCGGGATGTCGGTGGGCCGAGTGCCTGTCTTTGCGAATCCGGAAAGATCGCGTTGGCCAGGCGGGAAAATGCGTCTGCGCCCGAGACCGGTTCTGGTCATCTGGCAAGGCGCGGTGCCGGTCCGTTAGTGATTCTACCGGGCCGGTGACGCAACGCCGTCAGGGGCCAAAACCGGCCGGGCCCTTCGGGTTGGCGTCCGCATTTTTCGCGTTTCCCTAAAACAGCCATGTCAGCATCAGCCACAACAGCACGATTACCGGCAGCCAGCGGCCGACGGTGTAAACCCTCCATTCCCACCAACGCGATGTCGCCCCGAGCGCATGGCGCAGGCGCATGGGTCGGACAAACCAGCAGAATAGCGCTGCCCCGAATACGCCGGAAAAGAGCACGACCCGGGTGCCGACGATCTGATCGACCCAGTCCAGCACCGGCATGCCACCGATCGTCCATGCCAATGGCGTGAAGCTCAGCGCTGACGGCAATCCGAGTACGAGCATCAGTAAGCCGACGCAAAGCACGGCACGAGCGTTGGTTGTGCGGGCTTCCTCGGCGACAGCGCTCACCACTACCTTCAGGCCGGCAAGGGAAGAACTGAAGGCGGCCAGAAAAAACAGGCAGAAGAAAGCCATCGCCACGGGCCAGCCCCAGGCCATGTGCTCGAACACGCGCGGCAGGGTGGTGAACGCAAGCTGGCTGCCTTCACCGGGATCGAGGCCGTAGGTAAACACGAACGGGAAAATCATCCAGCCGGCGAGCAGCGCGATGCAGGTTTCGGTGATACCCACCACCAGGCAGGCACGGGGAACATGCGCCTTGCGCGGTATGTAGCTGCCGTAGGTGACCAGATAGCCCTGGCCAATCGCCAGAGTGTAAAAACCCTGCCCGAATGCCATGACCCAGAGATCGGGGTTTCGCCAGGCGCTGAAGTCGGCGTAGAGCAGGAAATCCCGGGCTTCGCCCCAGCCTTCCATGCGGCTGGCCACCGCCACCAGACCGATCACGACCGCCAGCAACACCGGCATGAGAAGCTTGGAGAATTGCTCGATCGCGGCGATGCCTCGCAGGAGGAACAGGCTGGAGAGCACAACCATGACAAGGAAGAACCACATCGAGGCGTAGCCGGCGGAAAAGTCTTCAAAGGGGCGTATTTCGTCACGGACCGCGTCAACCGCATAGCCGAGGGTCCAGCCGGTAATCACCAGATAGTAACTGGTGATCAGCGTGGTCAGCCCGACGACGAACCAGCCGTACCAGGGGCCGAAGCGATTAACCTGACGATACGTATGCACGATATTGCCCTGAGCCATACGCCCCGCCGCCACTTCGAGGATCATGATGGGCAGGCAGATGATGAACAGGGCCATGAGGTAGGCGAGGATGAATGCAGCGCCGCCGTGCTCGCCGACCATGTAGGGAAAGCGCCACAGGTTGCCGAGGCCAACCGCCGCGGCTGCCATGGCGAAAATGAAGGCAGGTTCAGACGACCATTGTCGTCGGGTTTTCCGGGTTATGGAACCGGGCTGTTCCATGCTGGCCTCCTGCGACAAGGGGTTCGCTCGCGGGGGACCCCATGGACGCGGTCGTGACAGCTCCCCGCAATGCCGCCGCTTGCGCCGGAAACGGCGAGAGCAAAGGAATCGGTGATCGATTCACAAGCCTGCGTTGGAGTCTGCATTTTTCCAGGGCAAGCTGGGGACTCCATTCACGGCCGCTCCCGATTACTCGCCAGTTCGTGTCTCCGGCTCCAGAACCCAGCAGCGATCCTTGTGTGTATAGCCGATTCGCTCGTAGTAGGCGCTGGCCGCCGGTGCTGCAAGGAGAATCAGCTTGCAACGCGGACCAAGCTGCTCCCGCGTCAGAGCCTGCAGTCGTTTACCGATCCCTGACCTCTGGTAATCCCGGTGAACCGCCAGATCGGACAGGTAGCAGGCGTAGTGAAAATCGGTGACGCTGCGCGCCACGCCCACCAGCCGGGTACCATCCCAGGCGGTGACCACCAGACTGGCGTTGGCAACCATACCCTCCATGCAGGCGCGATCGTGCACCGGCCGACGCTCGCCGAGTGTCGAGCTTTCGAGCACCCCGACGAACTGATCCGTCGTGATGGGTTCGTTGATTCTGAAATCGATGGCCATTGCTTGAGATACAGCGTCTCGACAGGTTATCCCCGGCTGGACCCGGGACGATGATGGGTGGTTTGTTGTCGAGGCTACCGACCCGACACCGCCTCTTGCCAGCTGACCAGAACCGGTCTCGGGCGCAGATACATGGCCAGATCAGGATTGCCCTTGGACAAATCGCAGCATGTCGGGATCTACTTGCGCATGTCCTGCGGCATGCGCCCGGCGTCAATCAGGAGCTCGAAATCGGCGAAGTCGAACCCCGGGCCCACCCGTACAGCCCGTCAGCGCCTCCCTGGAGTTTCAGCAGCCTGCCAGTAGCCCGCAGGCACCATGCAAACCGGCTCTGCCCCGGCCTCCACCGGTCCCAATCGGGTGCGGTTGATGGCCGTGGAAGTTGAGAGCAGCAACAAGCTGCCTTGCACGTGTACAAACCTGCCTGGCCGTTGATGCGGTATCCGAGCTCACACGCTGCTCTCCCATTCTGTCCTGCCAGCCCTGCAGCCGCCGCTGCTCGCGAGCGCTTCGCTTGCGCTCTACACGATCGCGAGCTTCTTCTCCCAGAACATGGCTTTCCCCATGCGAGGGTCCAGTTCGTAGCCGGCGAAACCGCATGCTCTGTAGGCGGCCTGTGCAACTGAATTTCCCTCGAGGACTTCGAGAGTCAGCTTGCAGCATCCCAGCCTGACGGCAAGTTCCTCGGCCGCGTGCAGCAGTCGCCTGGAAAGCCCCCGGCCACGATGCTCGACCGAAACTATCAGGTCGTGAATGTTCAGCAGCGGATGGCATGCGAAGGTGCTGAACCCTTCAAAACAGATGACGAGCCCGGCCGGAACGTCATCGACAAATGCCAGAATCACATGGGCGGTATCTCGCCTCCGAAGCTCCGCGACGAGATTCTCTCTGGCATGGGAAGACAGGGCCTCGCCTCCCCCCATCGGATCCCGCGCATACTGATCCATGAGCTGAATCAATGCGTTCGCGTGCCCGGATCTTTCCAGATCTGACTCGATGATTCGGACCGGCATATTCCGCGTTTCCTCTCTGCTTCATTGGCAACAGCGCAAAGGCGAAAGACGGAGCCGGAGTGTCACCGAAAGCGCCTTCGGAGCAGGTTCGAGTCCAGTCGGAGACTGCAAAGACGCGCCGCTCCGGATCCATCCGTCGCCGCCTCGCCATGCAGAAATCGCGTGCGCCCGGGTGTCATCTGTCACGTTAACCGGCCTCGCGAAGCGCCGATC
>PXAT01000131.1 GCA_003565775.1 Ectothiorhodospiraceae bacterium
CGCCCTGCGGTGTTGCGGCGCTTGACGAGGGAATCACCCTCGCGCGGCGCACCGCGCCTGGCAGGCCAGCGAATCCGACGGTCACGCGACGGCGTGCAACGGTGCATGCTTCCCTGGAGCCCCGGCCGGTTTTGGCCCCTGGCGGCGTTGCGTCACCGGCCCGGTAGAATCACTACCGGATCGGCACCGCGCCTTGCCAGATGACCACAACCGGCCTCGGGCGCAGACGCGGGAATACTTCAGCGTTTCCTTAACAACCTTCAACGAAAAAAGGCCTGTATCCGCGGATGCAGGCCCTTTTCCCGGCAGTTGAATAAGAACCCGAGTCTGACTACTGCTCGTCGAGGAAGCTGCGCAGCGATTCCGACCGGGTCGGATGACGCAGTTTACGCAAGGCCTTGGCCTCGATCTGCCGGATCCGCTCACGGGTGACGTCAAACTGCTTGCCGACCTCTTCCAGCGTGTGGTCGGTGTTCATGTCGATACCGAAGCGCATGCGCAGAACCTTGGCCTCGCGCGCCGTCAGCCCGCCCAGCACCGACCGCACCGCTTCCTTCAGACCCTCACGGGTCGCGGAATCGATCGGCGACATGACCATCAGATCCTCGATGAAGTCACCCAGATGGCTGTCCTCGTCATCGCCGATGGGCGTTTCCATGGAGATCGGCTCCTTGGCGATCTTGAGCACCTTGCGCACCTTGTCCTCGGGCATTTCCATGCGCTCGGCCAGTTCTTCCGGCGTCGCTTCGCGCCCCATCTCCTGCAGCATCTGGCGCGAGATCCGGTTCAGCTTGTTGATGGTCTCGATCATGTGCACCGGGATACGGATGGTACGTGCCTGATCCGCGATCGAGCGCGTAATGGCCTGACGAATCCACCACGTGGCGTAGGTCGAGAACTTGTAACCGCGCCGGTATTCGAACTTGTCCACCGCCTTCATCAGGCCGATGTTGCCCTCCTGAATGAGGTCAAGGAACTGCAGGCCACGATTGGTGTATTTCTTGGCGATGGAGATCACCAGGCGCAGGTTGGCCTCCACCATTTCCTTCTTGGCGCGGCGGGCCTTGGCCTCGCCGATCGACATCTGCCGATTGATGTCCTTGATCTCGACAATATCCAGACCGGTCAGCCGCTCGATTTCACCGAGCTGGTCCTGGGCGTAGCGCACCTTGTCCTGCACATCGACCAGCTTCGACGCGTAGCTGTCCTTGCCCTTGAGCAGGCCGTCGAACCACTTCCTGCTGGATTCGTTGCCCGGAAAGCTCTGCAGGAACGCTCGACGCGGCATGCCCGCCTTGCGCACGCAGGATTCCATCACCACCCGTTCCTGGTGACGAATCCGCTCGACCGCACCGCGCAACTGGCGCACCAGTACCTCGAGCACACGGGGCGTCCACTTGATGCTGAGGAACTGCTCGGCCATGTCCTGGCGCTGCGCCTTGACTGCCTTGCGGTCGCCGGCGGACAGACTGTCCTGCATCGCGTCGTAGAGCTCGGCAATGCGCGTGAAGGTTTCGCGGGCCAGTTCCGGGTCCGGACCGGTGTCGACCACGGCCGCATCGTCGTCATCGTCCTTGTTGTCGGCATTGTTACCACCCTGGGGCGGATTGCTGGCCGGTTCGTCGTCCTTCGGCCGGAAACTGGCCATCAGGTCGGTGAGCCGCTGCTCCTCATTCTCGACGCGAGCGTATTCCGCCACCAGATGGCGAGCCGATTCCGGATAGGCCGCCAGCGCGGTCACCACCTGATCGAGCCCTTCCTCGATACGCTTCGCGAGCAGAATCTCGCCTTCCCGCGTCAGCAACTCCACCGTGCCCATCTCGCGCATGTACATACGCACGGGGTCGGTGGTACGGCCGAACTCCGCATCGACCGCAGCCAGCGCCGCCGCGGCCTCTTCCGCCGCCTCGTCGTCATCGCTGGTGACCGCGGAATCGTTAAGCAGGAGCGTGTCGGAATCCGGCGCCACCTCGTGCACCGTGATCCCCATGTCGTTGATCATCGAGATGATGTCTTCGATCTGCTCCGGATCAACGATGTCATCGGGCAGGTGGTCATTGACCTCGGCATAGGTCAGGTAACCCTGTTCCTTGCCTCTGGCAATGAGCTGTTTAATCTGAGATTGTTGATCCTGGTTCATAGCCGATCGCTAGCCGCCTGGAAGTCGGTGAATGGTGAACTGTGAATCCGGGTAAACCGGCAATTATAACGTGCCTCTGGCCGATTGCCAGCAGATGTTGCGTCGCACAAGTACCGGCCACGCCATCGACGGGTGGTGAAACCGGACTCCGCCCGCCTCTGTGCTGTTAACGGCGCGCCTGCAACAAGCTTAACCACTCGGCATGCTCCTGCGGGTTCAGGCCTTCCTGCTGAAGTCGCTCATGCAGGTCCTGCAAGCGCTCCTCGGCCAGCAATGCCTCCAGCCGTCGGATACTGTCGACGAATTCCTCCTCGACGCCGTCGGCCGGCACCATATGGTCCCAGGCCGCGAGCTTCCAGAGGGCGGCTTCATGTTCCTCACCCGAAAACCGCTCAAGCATCGCACCTGTTGTTAAATGCGGCTCCTCTTGCAGCAATTCAAGCAGGCGCACCAGCAGCGGGACACCGGGTAACGACAAGACGCTCAGACGTCGGGGCTCACCGGCGAGCGATGCCAGTGCCGGACGCTGCAGCAGCAGGGCAACAGCGAGACGGACTGTCGTGCGCCGCTGAGGCGCCTGCGCCGCGTCTGCGCGCGCCGGTCGAGCCTGCTGACCGGTCGGGCTCCCCCGCCCCTCCATCGCCGCCAGCACATGCTCACGATCGACGCCGGCACGACGGGCCAGCTCGTCGACCAGGAGGTCACGAAACACCCCGCCCGGGACCCTCGCCAGCAGCGGCGCGCCGCGCTCGGTCAGACGGGCCCGACCGTCCATGGTGCGCAAATCGGCATCGCTGGACAGCTCGCGGAACAGAAATTCCGACAGCGGTTCTGCGTCTGCAAGCAAGTGGCGAAACCCCGTCTCACCGCGCTCGCGAACCAGCGAATCCGGATCTTCCCCGTCCGGCAGAAACAGGAACCGTGCCTGCCGATCATCCCGCATGACCGACAGCGCGTTCTCCAGCGCACGCCAGGCAGCATCTCGGCCCGCCCGATCACCGTCGAAGCAGAAGACCACATCGCGACAGACCTGAAACAGACGTTCCAGATGGGCACCCGTGGTCGCGGTGCCCAACGTCGCCACGGCATTGTGAATACCATGCTGGGCCAGCGCGACCACATCCATGTAGCCTTCGACCACCAGGATCTCCGGCGGCTTCCGCAGGCTCTCCAGGCACTCGTGCAGGCCGTAGAGTTCCCGGCCTTTCTGGAACACCGGTGTTTCCGGCGAGTTCAGGTACTTCGGTTCCTGCTGATCCAGCACGCGGCCGCCAAAGCCGACTGTACGCCCACGGCGATCACGGATCGGGAACATGACCCGATCGCGGAATCTGTCGTAGACCCGCCCCTGTTCGTTGCGGATCGCAAGCCCGGCACGAATCAGCTGCTCGGGATCTGCCAGCGCCTTGAGCAGATTGTCCCAACCGGGTGGTGCGTAGCCGATGCCGTAACGCGCCGCCACATCCCCGCTCAACCCCCGCGACCGGAGATAATCAACCACACGCTGGCGTTCCGGCGACTGACGCAACCATTGCCGGTAACAGGCGGCGGCCTGCTCCATCAGTGCATAGAGGGAGGCCGTCTCCGGCGAGGGCGCGGACGCCCTGGCCTGTTGCGGAACCTCCATCCCCGCCTGCCGGGCGAGGAACTCGACCGCCTCGGGAAAGGACATGCGGTCGTATTCCATCAGGAACCGGATCGCGGTTCCGTGTGCCCCGCAACCGAAGCAATGGTAGAACTGCTTGTCCGCGCTGACCGTGAACGACGGCGTCTTTTCGTTATGGAACGGGCACAGGCCGTGGTGATTGCTGCCACTGCGCCGCAGTTTCACGCGGCTCGCCACAAGCTCGACGATGTCGGTCCGCGCCAGCAGATCGTCGATGAAAGCGTCGGGGATTCGTCCCGCCATGCAGTCCGCACCAGATCAGAAGATTCGGAATTCAGTATTGCAGACCGGACGGCAAAGCGCGTGCCGGGCGCAAGGGAAATCGAATCCATGCGCCCGGGCGACCCGCTGCGGCAGGGGATGCTACTGGAGGCGGCTCTTGATTCGTGCGCTGACCCGGGCCATGTCGGCGCGGCCCTGCATCTGCGGCTTGAGCAGGCCCATCACCTTGCCCATGTCGCGCATGGATTCGGCGCCCGACTCGGCGATCGCCTGGTCGATCAGACGGTTGATTTCGTCATCACTCAGCGGCTGCGGGAGAAACTCCTGCAGGATTTCGATTTCGTACCGCTCCTGACTGGCGAGATCGTCTCGCCCGGCCGCATCGTACTGGGCAATGGATTCTTGCCGCTGCTTGACCTGCTTGCTGACAATGGCGATCACGTCATCGTCAGAGAGAGTGATGCGCTCGTCGACCTCCCGCTGCTTGACCGCAGCGGAGAGTAGTCGCAAAACCCCGAGACGACGCTTGTCGCCGCCGCGCATGGCCTGCTTGATGGCATCCTGCAGGCGCGCGATCAGCGCACTGTCCTGACTCATGCTGGTCGTCCCGAAGGTGGAATAACTCAGTACAACCGCACGCTACGCTGCTGCTCGCGGGACAGGCGCTTCAGGTGGCGCTTCACGGCGGCTGCTGCCTTGCGCTTGCGCACCTGGGTCGGCTTTTCATAATGTTCCCGACGACGCACTTCCGACAGCACACCGGCCTTCTCGCAGGAGCGCTTGAAGCGGCGCAGGGCAACCTCGAAATGCTCGTTTTCTCGCACCTTCACATTGGGCATGTACTGTTTCACCTGATCCGTCAAAAACCGAAAGGGCAGGCAGCCATGAACGGCGCCTACCCCGCAAGGCCGCACGATTTTATGCGTGCTGCCGGCGGAATACAACACCCGGCTTTCCCTCAGACCCGGGCAGGCTGCTGCCTAACGGCAATTCAGCCAGCGCGGGGCGGGCGCAGGCCATCCAGCGACCAGCGCGGACGGACGTCGAAATCGAGGCCGTCCTGCTGGCCATGGCGCATGCGGCACCAGCCAGCATAGGCGACCATGGCACCATTGTCGGTGCACAATTCGAGACGCGGATAATAGGCTCGGGCCCCGGCGGCGGCCGCAGTGTCGTCCAGCCGCCGACGAATGACCGCGTTTGCACTGACGCCGCCGGAGACCACCAGTCGCTCGGCACCGGCCTCTGCCAGCGCGCGGCGGCACTTGATGGCGAGGGTGTCTGCCACCGCGTCCTGAAAGGCAAAGGCAATGGCTGCGGCCGCGCCGGGCTCGTCCCCGTGCTGACGAATCAGCGTCCGTGCCTGCGTCTTGAGACCGCTGAAGCTGAAATCCAGCCCGGGGCGATCGGTCATCGGCCGCGGCAGCCGGAAGCGACCGGCATCACCGTCACCGGCCAGTCGTTCCAGCGCCGGCCCGCCCGGGTAACCGAGGCCGAGCAGCTTGGCGGTCTTGTCGAAGGCCTCGCCGGCGGCATCGTCGACAGACTCGCCCAGCAGCCGGTAACGGCCAACGCCGGCCACCTGCACCAGCATGGTGTGCCCGCCCGAGACCAGCAGGGCAACGAAGGGGAATGCAGGCGGATCCGGTTCCAGCAGCGGCGCCAGCAGATGCGCTTCCATATGGTGGACCCCCAGGGCCGGACGATCCAGCGCCCAGGCCAGAGCCCGCGCCGCGCCGGCGCCGACCAGCAAGGCGCCGGCCAGCCCCGGACCGCGGGTATAGGCGACGCCGTCCAGATCCGGCAGCACGCGTCCGGCACGCTCCAGGACCAGATGCAGCAGCGGCATCAGACGACGAACATGGTCTCGCGACGCCAGCTCGGGTACCACGCCACCGTACACGGCATGGAGGTCGACCTGGCTATGCAGAGCATGCGAAAGCAGTCCGCCGGCACTGTCATACAGCGCCAGACCGGTTTCGTCGCAGGATGTCTCGATACCGAGGATAAGCATGAACCGGGGGGAACTCCGCCAGACACTTCAAGGGAATGTGGTTGCCGAGGCGCGCCGCAGCACAGCGTGCCATATCAGCGCGACCGGGGGCGCCGGCGCGGGTAAGTTCAAAAAGTCACTCTAGCCTTTTTCACCGAGCTTCTTTTCGGTGCCATCCAGCAGATTGCGGATGTTGCTCTGGTGACGCCACAGAGTCGCGCCGGCGACGATCAGCATGCCGATGACGTAGGGCGGCGGTTCACCCAGCAGCCACAGCCACAACGCCGCCAGCACGAAGGAACTCATGCCGGCCAGAGACGAGTACCGGAAGAGTGCGGCAATCAGCAACCAGACGCCGACGGTGCCGATAAATGCCTGCCACGACCAGCCCAGAAGAACACCGAATCCGGTGGCGACGCCCTTCCCGCCGCGGAAACCGAAAAACACCGGAAACAGATGGCCGAGAAACGCCGCCACGCCAACCGCCGCGGTCAACGGGGCCGATGCGCCAAAGGTCAGCACCAGCGATACCGGCAGCGCGCCCTTGAGGAAATCACCGGCCAGCGTCATGGCGGCTGCAGGGCGTCCGCCGATGCGCAGCACGTTGGTTGCGCCCGGATTCAGGGATCCGCTGGCACGCGGATCGGGCAGCCTCAGGGCACGACACACCAGCACCGCACTGGAGACGGAACCGAAAAGATAGGCCAGCAGGACCAGCAGCACCTCAATCGTCATGGCCGGTATTGAACGGGCGCCGCTGCACCCGGTCAAGCCTGATCGGCCGACAGCGAGTCCGGAGACGCTCTGGCTCCGTTCGACCAGCTGCCGCTATCATCGTGCCCCCGTTGCGGAGTAGCCGATCCAACGCACGATTGCGTTGACGCCCGCCATACAGGGAAACACCGATTGATCCTCCGGGGAAACGCTGAAGTATTCGCACGCCTGCGTTGGCGTCCGCATTTTTCCGAGGCAAGGCGCGCAGCGCAGCGCCGCAGTCATTCTGCGGTCAAGCAGCGCAACGCCGCATTCGGGGGAAATGCGGCCCAAGCGGAGGGAAGCATGTACCGTTTCTCGCCGGCGTGAAACGGTGCCTGCTTCCCGGAAGACCCCGGCCGGTTTTGGCTCCGGTCGGCGTTGCGCCACCGGCCCGGTAGAATCACTACCGAACCGGCACCGCGCCTTGCCAGATGACCAAAACCGGTCTCGGGCGCAGACGCGGGAATATTTCAGCGTTTCCCTAGTCCGGAGAAGGAGATCAGCATGGATCGAGTACGTATCAGCGAACTGCGGGTCGACGCGGTGATCGGTGTCCACGCCTGGGAACAGCGCATCCGGCAGCCACTGATATTCAGCCTCGACATGGCGACCGATATCCGCGCGGCGGCCGCCGATGACGATCTCTACAAGACACTGGACTATGCCGCCATCTCCGAGCGCATACGCACTATCACCGGGCAGACCCGGCATGCGCTGATCGAAACCCTGGCCGAGCAGATCGCCACCGTGATTCGCGAGGAGTTCGGAGTGACCTGGCTACGCCTGGATCTGCGCAAACCCGGCGCGGTGCCGAAGGCGGATCATGTAGCCGTCGTCATCGAGCGTGGAGAACGGCCGTGAATCCGGTCTATGTCTACGTCAGTATCGGCAGCAACGTGCGCCCGGTCAGCAACGTGCGCACCAGCCTCGACGCCTTGCGGAAGACATTCGGCGCGCTCGCCGTGTCACCGGTCTACCGCAGCCGTGCGGTCGGTTTTGACGGCGAGGATTTCATCAATCTGGTGGTCGGCTTCGAGACCGATCTGGCACCGGCGGCGCTGGCCGACCGGCTGCGCGAACTGGAATCCGCGCAGGGACGCGTCCGGGATCAGGGCAAGTTCAGCGCGCGAACGCTGGACCTGGACATTCTCACGTACGGCGATGAGTGCATTGACGAAGGCCGTCTGCAGATTCCCCGGGACGAGATCACGCGCTACGCCTTCGTGCTGCGGCCATTGGCCGATCTGGCGCCGGATGCCGTTCACCCGCAGCTCGGACAGAGCTATCGGGCTCTATGGCAGGCCTTCGACGATGCCGGTCAAGACATGCAGCAGATAACGCTGGACCAGGTGACCGATGGCCGAAGCTGACCCGTCCATGCTGGACCTGCCGGAAGGATGGCCCACCCCGGGCCCGGAGGCGGCCCAGCACAGCCTGGCCCTGTGTCGGGAGCTGAGCCGGCGCATCGAGGCCGAGGGCGGGCTGTCCTTTCATGACTGGATGGAGGCGGTGCTGTATGCACCGGGCCTGGGCTATTACATGGCCGGTGCCGCGCGCTTTGGTGCAGCCGGCGATTTCGTCACCGCCCCCGAAATTTCGCCGCTTTTCGGCAGAACGCTCGCCCAGCAATGTCGGCAAATTCTGATGGACTGCGACGGCGACACCATTCTCGAGCTTGGACCCGGCCGGGGGCGACTGGCCTTCGACATCCTGCAGGAGATGGATCGGGCCGATGCGCTCCCGGAGCGCTACCTGCTGCTGGATCGCAGCGGCCCGCTGCGCCAGGAACAGGAGCAGACGCTGGCCGCTCTCTCGGCCGAAGCCCGTGCCCGCGTGCAGTGGCTGAACGAGTTACCGGAACGACCGATTCGCGGCCTGATTCTGGCCAACGAAGTGCTCGATGCCCTGCCGGTGGAACGCTTCCGGCGCCTGGATCACGACATCGAACAGCTGACCGTCGGCCTGGAGAACAAGCTGTTCGCGCCGCGCTGGAGGTCCGCGCCGGCCGCGCTGCGGACACAGGTAGAGGCGCTGGAGGCGGATCTTGGTCGCCGCTTCGAGCACGGTTATGTCAGCGAATGCTGCCCCGGGACCGCACCCTGGATCGCGAGCCTTGGCGACAGTCTGGATCGCGGTGTAATGCTGCTGATCGATTACGGCTACACGCGCCGGGAGTACTACCACACGGACCGCCGTGACGGCACACTCCGATGCCACTACCGACACCGCGCACACGATGACTGGCGGCTGATCCCCGGGCTGCAGGACCTGACTGCCTACGTGGATTTCACCGCGGTAGCGATCTCTGCGCGACAGGCCCGGCTGGATATTCTCGGCTTCGCCCCGCAGGCCCACTTCCTGATGGGTGCCGGCATCACCGATCTGCTGGCATCGGGGTCAGCGCTTGATAACCAGGACGCCGATGGCATGCGTCTGGCCCAGCAGGCAAAGGCCCTGATGCTGCCGGGGGAGATGGGCGAACGCTTCCGCGTCCTCGCTCTCGGACGCCAATTCCCCACCCCGATCAAGGCCTTCCGGCTTTACAACCACCTCGAAAAGCTGTAGTACCAAAGTATCGCGCCTCACTGTCAGCGTTTGGCGACAGGGTATGGCGGCGCCCACGGTCAAGCTGGGCGCCCGGCGGCTTGCCCAAGGGAACCGCCTGCCGGCCGTCGTTAAAGATGACGGAGCGCGACGTCGATAACAACGATAGACCGTCGTACCGCCTGGTGTCCGCACGGACAGGCAGTCGATGGGGCAAGACAAAGGGTGGGCACGATTATGGCGACCAACAGCCTCGCAGAACCCGCATGCCGCGTACTGGTCGTGAGCGGGCAGGGCGAATCCCTGACCACGGCACGGGCGGTTCTCGCTCTTGGCGGCCAGCAGATGCTGGTTGCCCCCAGCGGCCCGGCGGCGATTGCATTACTCGACGCGCAGTCCGTCGATGCCATCCTGATTGATCTCGAGGATTGCCTCGATGATTGCATCGGCCTCTGTACCCGCCTGCGCGCCCTTCCCGGTTACAGCTTCACACCCATCATCATTGTCACGCAGGCCACCGACTGCGACACCTGGCGGCGAGCCTTCGCCGCCGGTTGCGACGACATCCTGCGCAAGCCGCTGGAGCCGGTGGTACTGCGAGCCCGCCTCGACAACCTGTTGCGCAAGGCCGAATCGGCGCACGACCTGGAACGCGTCCGGCACAATCTCTCGCGCTATGTCTCGCCGCGGCTGCAGCAGATTCTGCAAAGCGAACAGACCGACCAGAGCGCGGTGCCGCGCGAGCAGGATGTCTGCATCCTGTTCTCAGACATCCGCGATTTCTCTGCCAAGGCGGAGAACATGCCCACCGAGGAACTGTTTGCAATGCTAAGCCGGCAGCTCGGCTCGCAGGTCGAGTCGGTGTACGCCCACGGTGGCTACGTGGACAAGTTCGGCGGCGACGGCATCATGGCGGTCTTCGACGGCAGTGACATGATGCGTGCCGCCTGTCGCTGCGCCATCGACATCATGGCCAGCACGCGCAAGCTTGCAGCACAGTCGAGCACCGAGTGCATGCCACTGGGTATCGGCATTCATCGCGGACCGGTCGTGGCAGGCAATATCGGCTCGGGCAGTCATCTGGACTACACGGTGATCGGCAAGACCGTCAACCTGGCAGCGCGCCTTTGCGGTCACGCCGCGTCGATGGATATCGTGGTCTCCGACGTCATTCAGGCCGCGCTTCACGACCATAACGAGATGGGTTTCCGCAACGGCCGACGGGTGCGGATCCGCGGCTTCTCCGATCCGATACAGTTATTCAGCCTTACCCCGGACCGCAGTCAGCGACTGACCGTGGTCAACGGCTGAGCAGATCCGCGAGCCGCCGGCTTCGCTCCGCGCGCACGGCTTCCCCCACGGCCGGCCCCTTGAGACCCGACTCCGCGAATTGCCTGCCGGTGACGGCCCGGGCTTCACGTCGACAGCTCTCCAGCAATCCGGCGACTGCCTCGGCCCGGGCCACGGAGATCGCATCGTCAGCCTGCGCCAGAGCGACGGCTGCGTCCCGGAACAGGGCGAAGCGCTCCGGCCGCCGAAAGGCATCCACCCCCTCGAGCAGATCCAGGACAGGCGCGGCCTTCTGCTCCCGCTCCAACTGGCAGAACGCGTCCTGCCATACGGCCACCGTGCGCGCCAGCTCGGCGCAGTCCGACGGCACACGAAGCCGGGCGCAAATCGCATTCAGCCGTTGCAGACCTGCACCGCCGCCATCGCCACCCGGATTCTCGCGCAGGCCATACACAAGGACTGCGAAGCGGACCGGTAGCGACGCATCGTGGTCCGCTGCAAAGGTCAGCGCGCGCAGCCCATGTTCACCGGCGGGCTCCTGCAGCAGGCGATCGAGATCCGGCGCCAGCCGCGCGAGCGCGCCGCAGGACTGCAGCACTGAAAGAAAGGCCTGCGGTTGTGGCTCCAGCAGGGCTCGGGACCATTCCTGCCAGACGCGCTCCGGAACCAGGCTGTCGACCTCGCCGGCAGCCACCATGCGCCGGCAAAGCGCCAGGGTTTCCGGAGCCGGTTTGAAACCGAGCGGCGCGTAACGTGCGGTGAATCGGGCAAGGCGGAGAATTCGAACCGGGTCTTCGGCGAACGCCTCGGATACATGGCGCAACAGACGCTGCTCAAGATCCTCACGCCCGCCGAACGGGTCCACCAGTTGCCCGTCAACACCTTGCGCCATGGCATTGACCGTCAGATCGCGACGCTCCAGATCCTGCTCGAGGGTCACATCGGGCGCGGCATGCACGGCGAATCCGTGATAGCCGGGGGCGGTCTTGCGCTCGGTACGCGCCAGCGCGTATTCCTCATGGGTCTGCGGATGCAGAAATACCGGAAAATCCTTCCCCACGGCGCGAAAGCCCCGTGCTTCCATCTGCTCGACCGAAGCACCGACCACGACCCAGTCTCGCTCTTTGACCGGACGACCAAGCAGGCTGTCACGAACGGCCCCGCCCACCAGATAGACGTTGAGGCCGTCAGTCGGGTCGCTCTCCGGCGTCCGCGCTCCGTTCATTCGGGGCCGACCAGACGGTCAGGAAACGGAACACTCATTGCGCAGGAACCAGGACGATATGTTGCAATGCAGCACAGATTGTCCGAGTTTCTGAACAGCATCGGATCAGCGTCGCGCCGTCTGACGGAACCGGTTGTACTGCATGCGCTGACTGGATCCGGACAGGTAGCCCGGCACCACGGCCTCGATGGCGGTGGGCTGAATACCCAGTTCCTCGAGGCCATTGCCGCGGCTGCAAACGTTATCCACCTGCGACGAGCGGAAGTTGTCCATCGAATAGGGTTTGCCCGGCAGACGCTGCAGGACCTGAGCCTGCCAGCGTGACAGCCGATCACTGCAACCGATGATCAACCTGCGCAGGCCGGCGGCTCGCGCCGTGTATTCCACCAGCTCGCGCATGCTGTATGTCTGCGGACCACACAGATCATAGCTGCGGCCGAAGGTTTCCTGACTGTCGAGGCAGCGCACCATCGCTTCCGTCACGTCGTCAACAAAAACCGGGGCGAAGCGTGCGCTGGGTGTCGGCACCGGAAAGACCGGGCCGAGTTTCAGCAAACCGGCGAATCGATTGAAAAAACTGTCGCCCGGACCGAAAACCACTGACGGCCGGAAAACAGTGACCGCGAGATTCCTGCCGTGAGACTCCAGCGCCAGATTCTCGGCCTCGCCCTTGCTGCGCTGATAGTGGCTCGGGCCCTGTTTGGCATTCGCGCCGAGCGCGCTCATCTGCAGCAGGCGATGAACACCCACCCGGCCGCAGGCGTCGATCACCTTGCGCGTGGTTTCGACATGGGCCTGCCGGAACCCGCTGCCGTCATCACCTTTCTCGTTGAGAATACCGATCAGATTGATCACTGCATCGCAGTCAGCCAGGGCATGTTCCAGCGCACCGGTATCGTGAATATCACACTGCTGCAACTCGAGACCCGGCACCACCAGCAAATGCCGGCTGCGCTCGCGATTCCGGGTCAGCACACGACTATTGATGCCATGCGCTTGCAGACGATTGACCAGGTGGCGGCCGATGAAACCGCTGCCTCCCAGGATGCAGACCCGCTGAGTCGCCATTCCCGATTCCCTTGTTTGGCTATGGATGTAATCCGTCAGTGTAAAGGAAACGCCGATTTATGCGCATGACCGTCCCGGCGAAACACGGAATTCCTTTCCGCGTCTGCGCCCGAAACCCCGTGCCGCCATCCGGCAAGGCATGGTGCTGCGCAAAAAATGTCACAGATTGTTGCATCGCAATACAGTAACCATGACCACTGGATGGAGGCTGACAAGCGGTGCGTGCTCCGTTACCGTCATGCCGCACTCGGAACGTTCAGGCCGCAGGGGATTCTCGAACCGCATGGACATCGTGCTGCTGTATCTACTGGCCGGCATCGCCGCCGGCATCCTTTCCGGCCTGTTCGGCCTGGGCGGCGGCGTCATCATCGTTCCGGTATTGCTGATCCTGTTCGGAATTCAGGGCGTGGATCCGGCGGCGAGCATGCACATGGCCGTCGCCAGCTCCCTGGCCATCATCGTCATGACCTCACTGTCTTCGGTGCGTTCGCACTGGCGACGCGGCGGGGTACGCTGGAACATCGCCGGCGCGATGACTCCCGGGATCGTGCTGGGCGCGCTGGCCGGTGCCCTGCTGGCCGCCTGGATCAGCGGCGAACTGCTGCGTCTGATCTTCGCCTCGTTCCTGCTCGCTGTGGCGTTGCGGATGGCCCTGTCCCGGGACATCCAGCGCACCCTGTCACTGCCGGGATCCGCAGGCCTCGGCGCCGCCGGCGGCGGCATCGGCCTGATTTCCGCCCTGGTCGGTATCGGCGGCGGCTCCCTGACCGTGCCGTTTCTCGCCAAATGCGGTATCGGCATGCGCGAGGCCGTGGGCACTTCCGCCGCCTGCGGACTGCCGATTGCCCTTGCCGGCACACTGGGCTACGTGCTCAGCGGCTGGGGCAATCCGCTGGTGCCGGACTGGTCCAGCGGGTACGTGTTCTGGCCCGCCGTGCTGGCCGTGGCCGTTACCAGCACACTGCTGGCACCGGTCGGGGCAATGCTCTCCTATCGCCTGCCGGCGATTCTGCTGCGCCGCCTGTTCGCCATGCTGCTCGGGCTGATGGCGATCCGCCTTTTCTACGGCGGTTTCTAGAGAAGCACTGAATCAACGGGATGCGCCACACGCATCGATCCGTGTTTCCCTATCGAGCAGGGATGCCCGTGCAGCGGTTCCGGAGCCGGCATCCGCCCGCTCGGCATCGAAGCCCGCTCTTGTGCGGCATTTTGCCCGGCCACGGGCCTACGCAGCCGTCTTACCTAGAAAAACAAGAGGCGGGCACTGCTGACGATACCGCCGCTCGACTCAGAAATTGAGCCGCACCCCGGCATGAGGACCGTCGTCCAGGCGCACGTTGCGAAAATCGCTGGACCGCGCCTGGAACTGCCGATAGCCGGCAAAGACATGGGCGCCCCGGGTCAGCTCCGCCTCCAGACGCACCATCAGCTCGGTGATCCGGTCGGTATCACCGGAGGTGGTGACGTTCGGCGAGATGTAACCGGTAAATACCACCGCCATCGGCACCTGGGCCGGGATACCAACACCGACATCGCCGCCGAGAGCAAGCGCTGCGACGCTTTCATCCGGGCGATCCAGTTCGCCACCGTAAAGCTTGCCACCGACACTGAAACTCAGTGGCTGCCAGCGATCACGACCGCGGTTCGAAATCTGCAGGAAGGCGTTGCCCATCAGATCGCTGTCCTCGTTGTACAGCACGCCCGCGCCGAACCGCAGATTCTGTCCCTGGTCGCGCAGC
Source organism: Ectothiorhodospiraceae bacterium (assembly GCA_003565775.1). Classification (GTDB taxonomy): domain Bacteria; phylum Pseudomonadota; class Gammaproteobacteria; order Nitrococcales; family Aquisalimonadaceae; genus Methylonatrum. The sequence goes on from PXAT01000131.1 coordinate 14,644, forward strand.
TGGGTATGCGCCAGGGTCAATTCCCCCATCTTGTCACTGACCATCAGTTCCAGTTCGGTGGCCTGGACGCTGCCGATCAAGAGCAACGTCAGGGAAGCGGTCAGGGCGAATCGATGAAACATGGACGTCTCCATCAGTTGGACTCGGCTTTCAGCCGCTCTTCGAGGTAATGAATGTTGGTGCCGCCGGCCTGGAAGCGCGGATCGGCCATGATGTCCTGCTGCAGCGGGATGTTGGTCTTGATGCCACCGATGACGATCTCCGACAGCGCCGTGCGCATGCGCGCGATAGCCGAGGCGCGATCATCGCCCCAGGCGATCAGCTTGCCGATCATCGAATCGTAATACGGCGGCACCGAATAGCCGTTGTAGACATGGGTGTCGACACGAATGCCGGGGCCGCCCGGTGCGTGAAACTGAGTGATCTGCCCCGGTGAAGGCACAAATTTCACCGGGTCCTCGGCATTCAGGCGACATTCGATGGCGTGGCCGTTCAGCACGATGTCCTGCTGCCGATAGCGCAGCGGTTCGCCGGACGCGACACGCAGTTGCTCCTTGACCAGATCCACGCCGGTCACCATTTCGGTGACCGGGTGTTCGACCTGGATGCGGGTATTCATCTCGATGAAGTAGAACTCTCCGTCCTCATAGAGGAACTCGAAGGTGCCGACGCCACGATAACCGAGCGTGCGACAGGCTTCGGCGCAACGTTCGCCGATGAAGCGTCGCTGCTCTTCGGTTACGCCCGGGGCCGGCGACTCCTCGACCACCTTCTGGTGGCGCCGCTGCATCGAACAGTCACGCTCGCCGAGATGAATCGCATTGCCATGCGCGTCCGCCAACACCTGAATCTCGATGTGCCGCGGGTTCATCAGGAACTTTTCCATGTACACCGTGGCATTGCCGAACGAGGAGCGCGCCTCGTTGCGGGTCACCGAAATGGCGCCAAGCAGATCCGCTTCCTTGTGCACGGTGCGCATGCCACGGCCGCCACCGCCGCCGGCCGCCTTGATGATGACCGGATAGCCGATGCCCTCGGCGATCGCCAGATTGCGCGCCTCGTCCTGATCCAGCGGTCCGTCGGAACCCGGCACACACGGAATGCCCGAAGCCTTCATCGCCTCGATAGCGGCCACCTTGTCGCCCATGGTCCGGATGGTCTGGGCCGACGGGCCGATGAACACGAAACCGGAGCTCTCCACGCGTTCCGCAAAATCGGCGTTTTCGGAAAGAAACCCGTAGCCGGGATGGATGGCGTCGGCACCGGTCAATTCCGCGGCACTGATGATCGCCGGCACATTGAGATAACTTTCCGCCGACGGCGCCGGACCAATGCAGACTGTCTCGTCGGCCAGCCGCACGTGCTTGAGATCCCGATCGGCGACGGAATGAACCGCAACCGTGCGGATGCCGAGTTCACGGCAGGCGCGCAGGATGCGAAGCGCGATCTCGCCCCGATTGGCGATCAGAACTTTTTCCAGCATGACTTGATCCGTGTTTGGGAAACTACTGGATAACGATCAGCGGCTGATCGTATTCCACCGGCTGGCCGTCCTCGAGCAGAACCGCCGCCACGGTACCGTCCTTGTCCGCCTCGATCTGATTGAGCATTTTCATCGCCTCGACGATGCACAGCGTATCGCCCTCGCGCACCGACTGGCCGACCTCGACGAAGGCCTTCGCACCCGGCGCCGGCGCCTTGTAGAAGGTCCCCACCATCGGCGAACGCAACAGGTGACCGTCGGGCACATCACTGCCCTGATCGCCCCCCCGGTCGTCGGACTGGCTCTTGCTGCCACCGGATGGCGAAGGCGCCTCACTCGGCGGGGGCGCGCTGTACTGCTGGGCAACCGGTGCCGGCTGCTGCAGGTGCATGCCACGATTGATGCGGACCGACTCCTCACCCTCGCGAATCTCGATTTCGTTGATGCCGGATTCCTCCAGCAACTCGATCAGGCGCTTGATCTTGCGAATGTCCATGAAAAACCGTTCCCCTAGCCCTTGTTCAGTTGCGCAGCCACGGCATCCAGCGCCAGGCGATATCCCTGCGCACCCAGCCCGCAGATCACACCCCGGGCCACCGGCGACAGATAGGATTGATGGCGAAAATCCTCACGCGCATGCACATTGGAGAGATGCACTTCGATAAACGGAATTGCGGTGCCGGTCAGGGCATCCCGCAAGGCCACACTGGTATGGGTGTAAGCGGCCGGATTGATGACAATGAAGGCAACTCCGTCAGCCGCTGCCTGATGGATGCGCTCGACCAGCGCGCCCTCGCTGTTGCTCTGGAAGGACTCGACCTGGAGGCCGAGACCGTCACCGTGCCGTCGACAGTCTGCATCGATCCCGGCCAGCGTCTCGCGACCGTAGACCTCGGGCTCGCGCGAACCGAGCAGATTCAGGTTGGGTCCATGAACAATCAGGACCAGTGGCATGGTGTGCAGACCCCGGATCAGTGTGGCGTCCCCCGGACGGTGCGCCAATTGTGGTGGAAGGCCGGAGCAGTGTCCACAGTTGCCGTCCTGTTTTGCGACGATAGCCGCAAGATCCCGGAAGAAATGGAGCCCTGTCGCTCCGGACGACCGCTGTCCCGTGGCGGACGCGCTCGCCACGGACGGCAACACCGTGCAAACAGGGTGCGTGGCAGGGCTGCGCGAACTGGCTTGGCAGAAATGCGGACTTCCACGGAGACGCGTGAACAGGCCGGTGCCTCCTCAGCGTGAGGTGATCCGCAGTTCGATGCGGCGATTACGTCTCAGGGCCTCGGCGTCGTCGCCGTCGTCCACCGGATGGAATTCGGCAAAGCCGGTAGCACTGAGGCGTTCCGGAGGCACGCCCCGATCGATCAGATAGTCGACAATGGACTGGGCGCGAGCCGTGGAAAGCTGCCAGTTGGACGGAAACCGTTCGGTACGGATCTGACGACGGTCGGTATGCCCTTCGACCTGCAGGATCCAGGGCAGGTCATTGCTGATTTCCTCGGCGATCTCGAGCAACGCCGTGGCCACATCATCCAGTTGTCGACGGCCCTCCGACCCGATCTCCGCTTCCGCGGTGCCGAAGAACAGCTCCGACTGAAAACGGAAGCGATCGCCGACGATCTGGATATCATCCCGGTCACCGAGAATCTCCCTCAGCCGACCGAAGAACTCCGAGCGGTAGCGACTGAGCTCGCGCACCTCGTCGACCAGTGCCAGGTTCAGTTCCCGCCCCAGCTCCTCGATGCGGACGTCCCGCTCCGCGATCTCGTCCTGTGACAGATCCAGCGCGGCACTCACCCGCCGTAGTTGTTCGCGCAATGCCGTTATCTGACGATTGAGCCGGTCGATGCGGGCAATCTGCGCCGCCGACAATTCCTGTTCCTCTTCCAGCGCCTGGCGCTGCTCCTCGGTCAGCGCCTGCAGATCGCGCACCCGGGTTTCGCGATCTTCGATGTCACGCTGGGCCAGGCGTGTGCGCTCCTCCGCGTCGGCCAGTTCGGACTCCAGTGCCATGCTGCGATCGCGCTCGGCGCCCAGATCGCGCTCCAGTTCGTCAATCTCGTCCTCGCGCTCGGCCAGCTCCTGATCGCGGGCCGCCAGCGTATCCGCCATATCGGCGATCTCGCCTTCAAGCTCGGAACGCAGCTCGCGCAGGCTGGCGATGTCCTGCTGCAGGCTCGCCAGCTCCCGGCGCTGCTCGTCCATGGTGTCGCCTGCCGACTCCAGTTCCGAAACGAGCCGTTCGGAGTCGGTCAGGGCCTCGGACAACTGGTCTCGCAGGTCATCGCGCTCGGACAACGTCACGTCGAGCTCGGATGCCAGCGTGTCGCGCTCGGCGCGGGCCATGGCCAGGCTCTCGCCGAGATCCGAGAGCTGTGATTCGAGGCGTTCCAGCGCGCGATCGCGGTCGGTCAGGGCGTCAGTCAGGACAAACTGCGCGACCATGAACAGCGTCAGCACGAACACGAACAGCATCAGCAACGTGGCCAGCACATCCACGTAGCCCGGCCAGATGTCGGTGCCGCTGCGCGTGCGTCGGGACGAAGAGAACACGGCGCTTACCGCCCGCCATCCGGACCGCGTCCGGCATCCCGACCCAGCGTCCTGGCCAGCAGACGAATTTCGCTGCGCAGGGTCTCGGCGACGGCATGCCGATCGCTTTGCAGGGTATCCAGCGTTCGGCTCAGGTTCTGGTTCAACTGCTGCAGATTGCTGAACAGTGCCTGCTCGTCACCGTGACGCTCGCCCACCGAATCGGCAAGGCGGTTGAGTACCGGCTGCAGTTCCATCTGGCTTTTGGTGAGGTTCAGCATCATGCGCTGTTCACTGCGCATCTGCTCCGCCAGCGAGGTGACCTGCTCGCTCATCGCCGACAGACTCTGATCGGCGCTGCGCCGCTCTTCCTCCGAGCGCGCCAGACTCCGCTGCAGCTTGTCCAGGCTGTCGGCGGTCTGCTCAAGCAGGGCCTGGATGTAGGTCGGCACCGAGGCCGACTCGCCATCGCCTGCGGTCACGGCACCGCCGGCCGAATAATGCGTGAGCGCGGAGAGCCATTCCTCGAGGTCGTTGTAGAAGCGGTTCTGGGCATGGCTGGTCTGCAGATCCACGAAGCCCAGCACCAGCGCCCCGGCGAGACCGAACAGCGAGGAACTGAAGGCCGTGCCCATGCCGGCCAGCGGTTCCTGCAGGCCACTGCGCAGTTCACCGAAGACACCGGCCGCGTCGTCTCCGGTGACGGTCAGCCCGCTGATCACGCGACCGATCGAGGACAGCGTATCGAGCAGGCCCCAGAAGGTACCCAGCAGGCCGAGAAAGATCAGCAGGCCGATGATGTAACGGGACACCTCGCGCGATTCGTCGAGTCGGGACCGAATGCTGTCGAGCAGGGCGCGCAGGCTCTGCGCCGAGAAGCTGAGGCGGTCATCCTTGCGGCTGGTGAGCAGGCGGATGAGCGAACCGATCACGCCACTGGACGGCACCTTCGGCGTGACCCGACTGGCGCGATAGGAACGGATCCAGGAGGCGTCCGGGCCCAGAATCAGCACCTGCCGGACGTTGACCAGAATCCCGATGGCCAGCACGCTGAGAATCAATCCGTTGAACACCGGATTGGCCATGAAGGCATCCTGCAGGGGCACGAACAGCAGGGCCGATACACCGCCCACGGCGGCCAGAAACAACACGATCCAGATCAGGACACGGGTCGGGTTTCTCACTACTCCGTTCTCCGATAGCTGCAGCGCTTGAGAGCAGGTACGGTCCATCGCCGACGCGGTGGCGATGGACCGTCTCGCGCCGTCTTTTTTCTTTGTCGGACTCATCGCCGGTCGCGCACTCCTCGCGCCGACCAGAGCTTGTCAAATGCCGGTATTGCCGGGAGACATTAGCACTTCATTGTCAACCGAAGCACGGTAATGCCGCAACGTGGCCAGAGCCAGCGATAACTTCTCACTCCCGGAAAGCCCTCCGGGCGATGCCGTCGCCGGGCTGCGGGGCCGCTTGAATTGGCCGCCGCGCGCATCAGGAGAGCCATGCCTGCAAGGCCTCGGGCAGCAGATTCCGCGCAAGCATGTCAGCCAGTCGGTCCAATTCCTTCAAGCGATGACGGCGGTAATCCACGGCAACTGTACTGGCAAGGCCAAAGCGTCGCAGCAGGCCGGAACAGGCCTCGGGGTGCTCGAACAGGCCATGCAGATAGCAACCGGCTATCTGGCCATCCGCGCTGCAGGCGCCATCATCACGCCCGTCCAGCGTCAGCAGGGGCCGGGCGAGCGCCGGCCCCTCACTGACGCCGTTGTGGATTTCGTAGCCGGTGACCGGCACGGCGTCCGGCAGCAGCTGCCCTCCCACCCGGCGCAACTGTTTGCCGGCCACCAGCCGGGTCTCCATGTCGAGCAGGCCGAAACCGGGCGTGCTGCCGGCCGCGCCCTCGAGACCGTCCGGGTCGTGCACCATGCGGCCCAGCATCTGATAGCCGCCGCAGATCCCCAGCACATGGCCGCCGTAGCGCAGGTGCCGCAGTATGGTTTCTTCCCAGCCCTGATCGCGCAGCCAGGCGAGATCGCTGC
>PXAT01000015.1 GCA_003565775.1 Ectothiorhodospiraceae bacterium
CTTTTAGCAGCTAAAATGGATAGGTTTATTGATCCATGCTCAAATTATTGCGCCGTTCATCCTACGATAAGAGTTGGGTTGAAAAACGGCACTTTTTACGACCAGAATTCGGCCCGTAACAGGTACGGCTACCGCAACGAGAGCCGGCGTCGTCGCCCGCGCCCCCGGCAATGGCTCTATATTCGCTCGCTTCAGTTGGACATGCCGACTGTTTGCGATTTGCCCCCTGGGATCGAAGTCGATCTGAGCGGACGGAATATAATTCTGGCGGAAGACGAATCGGCCAACATGGTCCAGTGGTATCTTTCCCCATTCAATAACTCCCGTAACCAGAGAGGCATTGTAACCAGATCCGGAACAACCAACCTGGCGGCTCATGCCATCGCTGCCAACATGCCCCGGCACCATAACGGCTTCTACGGAGCCTGGACAGAAAACGGAACCCTCGTCGGCGAGCTCGGTCGCACCAAAGGCAAAGCCGTGCTGACACGAAACGGCCGTCCGTCGTTGCACTTGGCGATCCGCCGTTTCTGGCAGAATCATCCGCGCGGCTTTGCCGTCGCGCGCGACCAAGACAACCGTTCGGCAACGCTTTCCTTTCTCATGTTTCCCGAAGGCGGACGCTGGCCGGAAACGCTGGAGGCCTTTCAGGCCGGAACCTACCAGTTCGAGGGCGGTCGCCGCAAAACGGCCTCCCTCCTGTTCGGAGCCGAGTCGGATCAAGATGCCGGCCCGCAAACCCGAATGCTCGACGCTCCGTTGCGCGCACTGGCCCCGGTCGTCTGGTATCGCGACACCGGCACCGTCTTCCCTCTGGCCGAGGCCGGTCAAGCCCCCCGCGTTTCCGACGAACGCCTAGCGGAAGCTTTCGACCGCTACGACCGCACGCAGCGGGCCAAGGTAATTCGCGACGCCGGCGATCCCGCAGCCACATACGGACCTTTCAAGGAAAACCGCTACGACAAGGTTTCGATTCCCTATCTTCTGGAACGGCATCCCGAAGTCTTCACCGGCTGGATGAACTTCGGCGATCTAGTCTGGGACTTTGGCTACTGTTCACTCCACTACGACTGGCCCTACTCGATGCTGATCCACGGACTGCGGCTGGGCGACCGCGTGTTCCTGGATGTGGCCGAAGACATGGCTCGGCACCGCCACGATATCGACCAGTACCATGTCGAGGACACCGCCCCCTGGCTCGGCGGCTTCCAGCGCTTCGAAAAAGGAGAACACGGCCATATCTCGCGCCAGGAACCCGTACGCGGACGCAACCTGCACTGGGAAGCCAACGCCCGGCCCAGCCACACCTGGAACCGCGGCCTGCTCCTGCACTGGGCACTCACCGGCGACCCGCGCAGCCTTGACGCCGCCGAACAGAACGGACGCGCCTACCGCCGCTTCTTCTACGACCAGCACAAGCTCCATGAAAAGGAAACCCTCCCTTGGCGCGAATTCCGCACACCCGGCTGGGCCATCGAGAACTGGCTGGCACTCCACGAATACACCGGCAAACCCGAATACCTCGAATGGGCCCAGGAAATTTTCGAAAAATCGCTCCTGGCCATGGAACAGGAAAACGGCGGCATCGGCCATATCCTGCCCGAAGGTCGCCAAGACGCCCAGCAGGTCGCCTACACGATCGAACCCGTCTGCCGCCTGCACCACCATACCGGCCGGGACGACATTCTCGGGTATCTGCAACGCACCCTCGACTGGCACCGCGAAGCCGGCACCGCGCGCGGATTCGAGAAGGACGGCGCATACTGGCCGCTCCTCTGGCGCGAGCATTGGACCGACCGCGAGCTCACCCTGAAAGACACGCCCATGCATGAATGGTCGCAAACCTTCAGTTGGCTCTTCGCCGACGGCTACGCCTATCTTTATCGCATGCACGGCCGGGAAGCCGACCTGGAAATCGCCCGCCGCGCTTTCACCGACAGCGCGCTTTATTTCGGGATGATCCGTGTCTCCGATCCCGACGCCCGCCATCGTCTCGGCTATCACTGGGGCGGCACCCCATACGGCTACACGCCCAAGGTGCAAGGACTTAACGGACGGTACGGACTGCTCTACCTGCACATGGACGCCGGGGAAGAGAACCCATGAGAACAGAAGACTATGAACGCGAAATCCGGTTGGACGTGGGACGTAGCGCAAGCTTCCAGCTTGCTTATAGGCGAAACAGGCTGGAAGCCTGTTCCGCATTCCAAATCCAACCGGATTTTGCTGCAATAGAGAATACACTTGCGGAAACTGGATCGAAACGCGATTAACACCAGCAGAAAGGGCTGAACATGACAGGCAGGAAATTCACGTGGATCGCCGCGATGGCCGGGCTTTGCCTTGGCTTGACAACCGGGCCGGGCTCGAACGGGCAATCACTCGCCGAAGGTAAAAGAACCCCCTGCACCGGCCATGGCATGCCCAGCCATGGCTCGGTCCTTGCCCCGCCCGAAATAGATGTCGCCGTCAGGGTGTCCGTCGGAGAATCCGAGCCCGTCGATCTGGACATGGACGTGGAGGCGGACCTCGGATTTGTCTGTCCCGGCAAGGAAATATCCTTCCGCGTACGCGCCTTCGACATAGACCGGCACGTCTGCCTCAATCCGCTGGGCACCAACAATGTGAAAAACTACATTCAGAACACCACCATTTCTGTGCAGGTTCAGGGCCCGGCCTCGGAGGAAAAAACCGTGCAGCTCTCCAGTTCCGATACCTCGCCCGCCACAACCCGCACCTGGAAAGGCGCATGGACGGTTCCCGACGGTGCCACCAATACATGGACCTTCAAATTCCAGGGCAAAGTCGCGGATGTGGAATGCCAAACCTTCATAGACGGCCAAAACCACTCCGGGAGCAAGGATTCCGATGTAGACTTGTCATATTATCATGGAAAACTGACCGTGCTCCGGCTCGAAATCGAAACGGAAGAACCTGGAAACCTGATTTGCGTCGGCGGGACCTGGAGCTACGCGGCCAAGGTAACCCCCGAAACTGAGGGCAAGTATGTCTGGCGCGTCAACAATCCCGACAAGCTCGGCTTCTTCGACGAAACGCTCGGGTTTGTGAACGGCGTGTACACCGGCCAAACTGCGGTCGTCACCGGCCGGGTCGCCAGCGCGTCCATTGGCGCCGAGGAACTGACCGTCGAATTCACGCCGGATGAATATGAAGATTTGACTTGCGTTGCCTCGACGAATTTGACGGTTTTCAAAATCAAGTCCGTGAAATTGACGCCTATTGAAGCCGAAGAAGCAGACTTGCCGACCCCGGTTTGGATAGGCGCAGGCGGATTCGATACGGCCGCGCACCAGGCGAAGGTCGACATCGAACTTCAGCCACCCTTGTCGGGAATTCCCATTGACATCCAGTTGCTCGAAGGGCGAGGTCACGAACGTTCGGCCAAGTTTACGGATGCCGGAGAAACTGTGACGGTTTGGGGCGGAGGCGAATCTGCCACGGTGGAGACATCTGCGGATGGGGGCGTCAAAGGCGTATTGAGAACAAGCGATTCAGCGGATGTCTGTACGCTGGTCGCGGTTAGTCGGGCTGGTGGCGAGACCGAAGGCAGGGCCGAAGCCGTGTTCAACTGGATTACGCAATTCGATCCCGAAACGGATTGGACAATCGAACCGGAACAGGCACTGACGGAGGGCATCATCACCAATCGGTTGCGTCTGGTTCATCATCGCGGACCCGGCGAAGATGCGCCTTGGAAACCTTTGGACGGTCACGAAATCCATTTCTATGTCGAGGAAGTCTGGCATTACGACGATAACGGCGAGGTTCAAGTCATTTTCAATACGGCCGAGAATCCTTCCTCCGATACCGATGCGTGGGGCAAGTTTCTCGCGCCTGCCGTCACCGACGCCGATGGCGTGGCCACCGCGCATCTCGACATTCGGCGCGCGGACGGGCTGATCTACATGGGTTTGGTCGCCTACGACTGGAGCGTATGGCAATCACCACCGGCTGATGAGTCTCCGGCATCCGAAGGTGTTGGAATGCTTTCGCAGACAGCTTTGCAGACCGGTAGTCCTCGCCAGTATAAAAAATCCATTCGTTCAGACCACCAATACAAACAGCCCGTACCTGCCGTCACATTGCGCCCAGTTGTAATTCCCGCAGTCAATGCAAGCACTTTCGGGGAGCGCGACTTCGGGGGGATGATTCTGGTCTATGCTCCGCGGCCGAATGATATAAGCATTCAATTGCTTCTGGATGGTGAGGAAGTTTCGGAACAAATATTGAAAGCAGGAGAAGTATTGAGGGGACCCTATAATAACAATCTTTTCTATGGAGGGCTTGAGAATTGGAACCGTTTTGTAGAATACAGGATATGGGCTGCGACCAACGGTCTTGTTACCGTAAATGTCACTGCCAACAACGAAACGGTTATGGGCGGGGAATTTAATGTGCGTATAGTGGAAGCGGTCATGACATTTGATCAAGATGGACCGATAATACGGCCGGCAGAAGCAGGACAGCCCGAAACGGCAATGCTCCCGCTGAAAAGATTTGCCTCTCAAAACGCGGAAGCAGCAACCGCGTTGAGTGTTGAAGGAACGCTGAGACGCAAACCTGCCGATGGTTTTGGCACCGTTTCGATTGATAACGGAGCATCCGGCATCCGCTTCAGCGATGGACAGGGGGAGTCGTTTGTTGATGTCTCTGACGTTTCTGGCAGCAATAATCGAAAGATCCGGCTGGCCGCCACGGCGGAAGGCGAAGGCAATCTGGTGGCGGACGCCTCTAAAGGCAGATACATTCTGACCTCCATTTTCAGAAGGCACAGGGTGTTTGTGCATAATCAGGGGATGGTGTTTCAAGGGCCTTATCAGTATACAAGGAGCAATTTCGGTTCAATATCAGGTTTACGGCTGATCTGCCCGGACATGGCAATCGCATTGCCAGAAGGCCAAACGCCGCCGGAAGGCGAGCTGCCCGCGAATTTCGATGCGGGTGCGAGCCAAACCCTGTTTGTTTTCGATCGGGAGAACGAACCCGGACGTTGTCCGGTCTTTTGCGAGACCACACGCATGGAGGCCCTTTCTCCCGCCTCGCGCGCACTGGTCTGGGAGCATGTCGAATGGGTTATGCCCGCCGTGGGCTCGGTCGATGCGCCCGATCCGGTCGCCGTGCAAAACAAACCCTGGCGAACCCGGTTCCTGTACAACGGCATGCCC
>PXAT01000037.1 GCA_003565775.1 Ectothiorhodospiraceae bacterium
GGCTTGATGCTGCGCCCGGGAGCGCAACGTAACAGGGACCTACTGGCGTTGTCAGTCGATGCGAAACACTCCCGCATGGACAGTATGGCGTCGACGGTGCACCCGCTTCTCATCGATAGCCAAACCTTGAGCCGGAAACAAAATCCGCCATCGGCGCAATGGGTTAACGCGACATTACTGTGTAATGACAAACGGTCGGTCGCGCGAGGAGCGGTGACGGGGCGCTGACGAACCGAACAGTGACAGCCAGGACAGAAAACGCCGGCCAAGTGGCCGGCGTTTGGAACTGCTAAAGAGGTCGAAAGACTTAGCTCTTGTTTCTGCGCCTGGTTACAAACGCCATGCCGAACAGGCCGAGCCCCAGAAGTCCAAGCGTGCCGGGGGCGGGCACTATCGTCGTCTCACCAGAGCGAACAAAAATGCTCACGTTGGACAGGTCGGGCGTCTGTAATTGATTACCGGCATTCAGGAACGTATACATCTGGAACGTCCCGCTCCCGGTATCAGGATCAACAAGGAAGCTTACGCCCTCGAACAGGTACGAGGCGTAAAAATCGGCTCCCTTCAGATTGACGACGAAGTCGAGAATAATCGGCAAACCGGCACCGCTCCACGACAAGTTCCATGTGCCGGAGGTTTCATCAATGCCCAGGGCTTCCAGCTCGAAGGTAACGCCCTCGAACGTGCCCACCGTCTTGTTATCCATCGCGTTATCGTCGTCCTTGACCAGAAAATCGAAACTGCCCCACTTCGTGAACGGGAGCGTTGCGTTATTGGATGTGTCCGGGTTGCCGGGCACAAGGCCATAGCAATCGCTGGCGCTTTGCGTTTCGAAGGTTACGTCACCGGTCGTAAGACCGTCCTTATGCGGGTCCGCGTCGGAACAGTAAGTCGGTGCTGCAGATGCCGCTCCGGCAAATGCCAAACCGGCGGCAAGCACACTCGCAGAAGCCGCTCGCAAGTAAAGCTGGCGCATTTCCATGTTGGTTCTCCGCAATTGGCCGCGTTGGCCAGGCCGCTTGAGTCTCAAGAACGGAGCCTCGAAGAACTCCGTCCGACTCAGCTGGCAAGAACACATGCATAAAAGTCGCCAGCTCGCAACTTCGATTTTTTTGGCTTGCAATACAACGTGTTGGGAATTCGCCGCCAATGAACGAAAACCCCGCCTGTAACGAATTTCGCTGTCCGTTACCGGACACGGACGCCCACTTTCCGAGGGGTCATGCCATCAGGAGCATTTGCACAGGGGAGAGCAGTCAGTCGGCAGGAACTCGGGATCTGCATGTTTTGAATCAGATTAATTCCAGGACCCGAGACACCCGGCGCCTGGCGAGCACGAATCGGGGCGCTGCCCGCCCACCTGAACAGGCCAATCCGAGTGCTTTTTTATCCGTCAGCTTTTCCGACGTGCTGTATACAACCGGAAACACGGGCGGTGGAGATGCTTTTCAGACCAAAAAACCCTTTCTTATTCCGCGATTAACGAGCACCCTTCCCCACAAGAACAACCTGCACGGTGTCCAGCAGGATCATGCAGTCCAGAAACAGGGTGTGATTCTTGACGTAATAGAGATCGTACTGGAGCTTCTCCTTGGCATCGTCGATCGAAGAACCATACGGGTACCGGACCTGGGCCCACCCGGTGATGCCCGGCTTGATGCTGTGGCGGCAGTCGTAGTAAGGAATTTTCTCACTCAGTTCCTCGACGAACTCCGGGCGCTCGGGACGTGGTCCGACGAAACTCATTTCGCCGCGAAGGACGTTGAAGATCTGCGGCAGTTCATCGACGCGCAGCTTGCGGATCACGCGCCCGACCGGGGTCACGCGAGGATCCATCTTGATGGCCCACTGTGGCGTGCCGTTAACTTCCGCGTTGTTACGCATGCTGCGGAACTTGAGAATCGAATACGGCTTTCCGTTCTGACCGACCCGCTGCTGCCGATAGAAGATCGGCCGCCCCATGGTCACCAAGATGAGCAGCGCGGTCAGCAGGATGATCGGCAGGGTCACAATCAACAGACCGATGCTGGCAAAAATATCGAACAGGCGCTTGTTGAAGGTGCGCAGGCGGTTCTGCCGGAACCCTTCGCCGAAGATCAGCCAGCTCGCGTTCAGGGAGTCCAGCCGGATCTGACCGATCTGCTGCTCGAAAAAGGACGACAGCTCGGTTACGCGAAACCCGGCCAGCTTGCATTCCAGGAGAGAGTTGGTTGGCATGCCGCCACCACGGCGCTCGCGGATGCCGACGACAATATCCGTGGCACCATACCTTCTGGCCAGTTGCTCCAGAGTCTCATGCTCGTCCCAGGGCAGGAGGAAACGCTCCGGCACCGAGTGGTCCTGCTCCTTGACGGGAACGAAACCGAGCAGCTCGAAACTCCGGATTCGCGGGTCCATCTGGGTCAGACGCTCAACGACATTGGCCCTGGAGCCTGTTCCCATGACCAGGACGCGGGGACGCAGCCAGGAAAGACGGGTAAACCTGAGCACCAGTGAGCGCTCGAGCACGATCACCGCGAAACCGAGCATCAGCGCGACGCCCAGGACTTCCGCTTCGATCAGCGGAGAGTCGAAATAGAACACCTGAAACGGGATGAAGACGATCACCCCCAGTACCATCGCGGCAGGGAGGCGGAAGATGATGCCGCGCCACCCTTCCACGCCGGGCTGGGAGTAGAGCCCCACGGCACTCATCCCGAAGACGATCGTGAGCGATAACAACACGGAGGTCATGACGAGGGAGTCGTTGACCTTTGTGCCCAGAAACTCGGCGGCAACAAGGACCGAGAGCGCGACCAGAATCGCCAGCAGGGCAAGTTCGAAGATGGCAACAAGCAGGGTATTGAGTGGTATGTAATGACTGAATATGCGGATCATTGTCGCGCCTCGTGAACACCCATCGCCGAACCGGAAACCGGCACGGCACGTTGAAAGGCCGCTCTCTGCAAGAGCAGAACCCTTCTACTTCTCAAGGGCGAACAGCGAGAGAGCGCGGCTGCTCATTGCCGCGCCTGGAAGTATAGCCAGCGACGGAAGGTCCGCTGACCCGCTTTTCACCCACCCTTGTCGCTTCGTGATGGATCCTGTCGATGGCAGGTCCGTTTTTTGATTGCCACGAAGCAACCGCACTTCTTCGAATCGGACCTGATTCGCCGCGTCTCCGGCACCCCGTTGATACTGAACGGCGGCCGGAGCAACTCATGGGGTTGCGCGACAGAACCAGAATCTGGACATCAAGGAGACCCTGATTGATTCCCGCGTGCGCGCCCGAGTCGATTCTGGCAGCCTGGCAAGGCGCGGTGCCGGTTCGGTAGCCGTGTAGCTACCGGGTCGGTAACGCAACACCGCCAGGGGCCAAAATCGGCCGAGCGTGAACGTACGAATTAATCCGCGTCGCCTTAAGGGATAGCAGAGCGCCGGGACCACCGCAAGGAAGCAATCGACGATTCCGGAAGCTGTTCTCGCAAACGCAGGGAACATGCCCGTCTTCGGGCGCAGACGTGGGAATAAATCAGCGATTCCCTGGAGAATGGAGCTGGCGACAGGAGTCGAACCCGCGACCTGCTGATTACAAATCAGCTGCTCTACCAACTGAGCTACGCCAGCCTTCATGAACGTTCGGGGACACACTGCTTGATCAGCGCACCCGCCTCGCGGCCCCGTTTTTCGTAGGGTGTGTTCGCCCACGGCGAACGCACGCCGTGTCAGGCATCGGCATCAAACCACAACTGCTTCCGCGTGGGTCCGCTTCGCTTGACCCACCCTACGGACCTCAGTGTCGCTTGAAACGCCGAATCATGGCAAGGCATCGGCGCAGTCCCGGGTCGTCCAGCCGAGATGGGCGAGATGGGGCGGTGGCACATCGCCCTGCAGAACCAGGTGGAAACGCGGCTCTTCGCGCAACCGCGGCGACACCCTGGCATCAAAACCCAGGGCGCGGAACCGCTCCATCGCCGCCTCGGCTTGCCGGGCCTGCTGATGAACACTGATCGACACGGTATAGGGCATTTCATTGTGTGGCACCAGAGCGGCTGTCGCAGCCCCGGCCTCGCGCAATGTCAGCAGTGCCTGCCTTGCCTCGGCCAGGTTCCCCGACGCCGGCAGGTGGACGCGCCAGCCGTCCTCTCGCTGCTCGCTGATCGTTGTGAGGCGGTGAGGCACGGTCAGCCGGAACATGGCGACCTGGGCGTCCACCTCACGGTCGAAGGGCGCACTGACCAGGCAGAGACCTCGCAAGCCCTGCGGATCAGTCAACAGCACGAGATCGCCCGCGGGGGTCGTCGGCGACTGACCGACCTCTGCCCGGTCGGACACATCGAGCCAGACCAGGCCGGCGAGGCCGACATTACCCAGAATCAGCAACAGGAACAGGACGCGCATGCCGCCTAGTCCGCCCGGTCGGCGCTGGCGGCCGCCAGGGCGAGACCATGCAGCACCAGGTCCGGTGCCTGTTGCGGCGCGAGGTCGGCGAGTTCGATAGCCAGCGCTTCTGCATTGCCGCCACTCAGCACCAGACGCGGACACTCCCCGCCGGACGCCTCCCGCGCTGCGTCCAGAAACCAGCGCACGGTCGCGGCCGTGCCGTGCAGAGCCCCGCCGATGACTGCATCAGCGGTATTGTCGGCGAACACCGCCGGCCGTTTACCGGTTGTCTGCCAGCCGATGCCGGCGGTGCGCAGATTCAGACTGTCCCGCATCAGATCGAGTCCCGGAAGAATCAGCCCCCCGCGATGTCGGCCGCTGCCATCCAGCCAGTCCAGCGTGGTCGCGGTGCCGGCATCAACGATACAACATGGATCCAGATTCAGGCGCCGGGCACCGAGCAGGGCGGCCCAGCGATCCGCACCGAGGGTCTTCGGCCTGGCATAGGCGTTCCGCACGCCGGCAAGCTCGGCGCCGGGGGTCAGGCGGCGCAGCTGGCAATGCCATCGATCGGCGACCGCTGACGCGATCTCGGCCAGCAGCCGCTCCCCACCCACGCAACAGGCCCGGACAGACGTGACATCCGGTATTTCCGCCCACGCCGCGAGGAGGGCATCGGGCAGGCGCCCCTCGTGCTCGACGGCCGCCTGAGGCTGGAAAACGCCTGCCGAGAGGCAAGCCCACTTGATGCGACTATTGCCGATGTCCAGTAGCAGGATCA
>PXAT01000143.1 GCA_003565775.1 Ectothiorhodospiraceae bacterium
GCTTGGCACTCAGGCGAAAGCCATGGCCGGCGCTTTGCACGACGGCGCGGCTGGTCGTACTCCCACCGCCCATGAACAGCGCGATGCCGAGCATCCCGTCGTGGCCGACCACGGAGATCTCAGCCGAGGCGCCGTTCTCCATCAAGTGAAGCAGCGACACGATCGAATCAGTCGGGAAGTGAACGTAGCCGAAACTGTCACCGCACTCGCACAGCACCTCGCCCAGCTTCAGCGTGACGGGTTCGAGTAGCGGGAACACGCGCGCCTGGTCCTCCGCGGGCAGCATACCCAAGAGGTGGTTTTGACTTGGTTCGATGGATCGCGACATCCGTTCTGTCCATGATGGCCGGGTGGCGGCCACAGCGTCACGCAACATCTGCATCTTGACCCCCGACAATGATGCTATCGATGCTATGCGACGTTACATGGAATTCACGTTTCGCCAAATGGGGTTATTTACCCACCGCGAACAGGCCAGCTTTTCCCGCAAGACGGCCCGACGAGTGCGGTGCCCTGTCGGCTTTCCCGCCGACTGACCATCCTCGCCGATTCGTCTCTGCGATACCCTGTCGCCCGGGGCCGGGCGTTCACTCGATCACGGGGGCATGTGAACCATTCGGGTCCACCCCCCCTTTCACAGGGGGGGCTTTGCGCAGCAGTTAAAGCAGGATGGCTAGCAGAATGATAATGGGAATCGGGAGACCCAAACCCCAAAGCAGTATGTATTTCATCTTCATCTACCTCGCTGATTGTCAGAAATCTGTCCGTATCACATGGGTACGCTGTCGCGCTGCCGACCGCCGATGGTCGCAGCGAAGCTGGCGCTCAATGCCCCGATCAGCAGTCCCAGGAACATCCACAGCGAGATTTTCGCCACCCCGCTCCGCGCGGTATCGGCCGCCTCACGCGCCTGCATTTCCAGTTCGGCGATTCGCTCCTGTACGTCGCTGATCCGGCTCTCCGCTTCGGACTGAGTGATCCCGGTGTTCTGCGAGATCAGTTGCGCCAGATACGTCCTGTCGACATCCGGCATCTCCTCCCGGCCGCTGGCAAGAATACGTACTGCCTCAGTACGGATAGCGGCCCTGTCCGCGCCGGTCGCGCCAGATCCGGCGGCGTCTTGAGTCGCCGCTGCACGATCTCCACGAAATAACACGTCCGCGAAGTAGTCGATCGGACCGCGGGCGTCTCCTTCGGACTGCCCATTAACGCCTGCCGCGACTGCAGCGCCACCGGTCGTAATTGCTGCCCCGGCAGCGGCAGCGCCGGCCTGGGCTGTGCCGCCGATGATCGCCGCGGAGGCCGAAACGAGTAATGCCGCCGTGATCACCAGACTAAGCGCCCAGACCAGGAAGCCGTGTGCGGTATCCCGGAAGAACACCTCGTCGGCGTGCAGATCGGTCCACCTGGTACGCAGCCGGCCGGCCAGGTAGCCGCCCATGCCGCCGCCGATGATGTGTATGAGTATCAGCCAGACGATGCTTGCAAAACCGATGCCCTCGGCCGACACGCCTTCTCCAGTCCACGGCGAGATAGCCGAAAATCCGAGGCCGGTGCCCAGGACCAGAAGACTGAGTGAAAGCGCCGCGGCAACAACGGCGCCTGCGATAACCGCGCCCCAGGAAACGCCGGAGCCCTTCGATTCGTTACCTGTGTCCATGGTGAGTGGTGCATGAATTCCTGATGTGGCGGAACGCCCCGCCAGGGTGGATTCGGCAGATGCCATGGCGTCTATCCTTTGTAGAGATGTGAGTGAGACTGCATGTTGCGATGTCGCCGAGCCGAGTTTCTGTGCGCTGGCACACGTACGCGAACGGCCACGCTCTCCCCCCGGAGCTTCAGTGCGGCTTCATGCTTTCACTGTGCTGTCGATCACATCGCGGGCGAGCCATGAACAACGGCATAGCGCACGAAAAACGGTCGGGACTTTCGTGGCTAAGGTACCGAACTCAGGCCCACCAAGACCCGGTGCTCCCATGCGGCGGGCGCGCCGATCGTAATCCTTCTTCATAGGCGTCTCGCTGCACTTCCGCCTTTGTGCGTCAGCGAACAGACGCACCAATTCCCTCAGCTTACTTTGCAAACTCATCCTGAATGCCACGTCTCGTGGCGATTCAGTCCCTGTTCCCGTAATGAGACCGGGGCGAAAAGGCCGTGATGAAGCCGTTGAACAGGACATTTTGTCCACACAATCCGAACCGAAGGAGATCCGTATGAGGAAGCTACATTCATTGATTTTTTGCGCGTTGGTCACGCCGGCTCTGGCGTTAGGTGCAAGTTCTGTACTGGCCCAACAATCTACCGGCCAGCAGGGTATGGACCGTGCACCGGCCGGCCAGGCTTATGATCGTGGCCAGAAAGGCATGCAGCGTGAGCATGGCATGGAAGGTGATGGCTCACTGACAAGGACGGATATGCACAACATGCGCGACCCGTCTCGCACGGAGCACAGGGGCTATTTGACCTCTGCGCCGGCCGATGGAATGAAGGCAAGCAACCTGATCGGCGCCAACGTCAGGACCGCCGGCGATGAGGATGTGGGCTCGGTGAGTGACTTGATTCTCGACAAGGACGGTCAGATCGTAGGCGTCATAGTCGGCGTCGGCGGATTCCTGGGCATGGGTGAGACTGACGTAGCCATTGGCTGGGACGACGTCACGAGATCAGGCACCCCTGATGACCCGGAACTGCGGGTTGACGTGACCGAAGACGATCTGCGTTCTGCGCCCAAGTTTGAAATGCGGGATTGAATTCCAGCAACTCACACTCGTGGTAGGATGAATGGACGGCAGGGGCGAAAGCCTCTGCCGTTTTCATGTTCGGCCGGCACAAAGCCTTTACCAGATGCCCGCCTCGACATCACGCGCCGGTTCCAGACCATCCCCGGACAGGGAGACCTTTTTCTCGCCGATGGCAAGGACGCCGCCGACACCGGACACGGGCAAGATATTGCCGTCCTGGTCAATGATGAGATCGCTGATAAGTCCGATCCCCTCACCCTCGGTCGTGCTCATCACGGCATTACCGATCAGATGGCTGGCGCGATACGCCTCGGTCGGCTTCTCGGCCAGACGGGTGTCGAAGCCGTGGGCCGGCCCGCCGTCATCGACGGCACGCCCGTAGAGCCGCTGGACGCCGCGGAGATCGCCGGGCTGCAGATCGGCGAAGGCCTCAGTGTAACGAAACCCCATCACTTGCCCGGATGGCCCGGGATGGTCCAAGCCGATGGCGTGACCGATCTCGTGAGTCAGCGTATAGCGGATGTCGTAGATTTCCTCGTTGCCGTCGAACCCAACCTTCCACTCGAGGTCGGGATTCAGGCAGACCAGTGCTCGTTCGATGGAGCGCACACCCTCTTCCGGATCAGGCGCGTAGGATACGTTGGCGAACGCCCATCCACGCGGCTGACCCTGGGCACCGAGGACGATATCCGCATCGCGGGCATCGCCGACCTCATGGAAAGACAGACCGGCAGCGCGCTCCCAAACGCGAAACGCCGCCGCGGTCTCGCGAGCCAGCGTCTCCATCGAGAGATTCTCCCCTAAAAGCGCTTCAATCGGTGCCAGATCACGACAGTTGCGCGCATCATCGAACCGTAGCGCCTCGCCGGCAAAGGCGTAGCTGACGCTCGCCCCCACCCCTAACTGCCGCTCTCCCCACTTCACCTTGTGGCCGTCCAGCTTGAGCAGCCGATACCCGCCTTCGTCGGCATGAACAGGCAGGGGGAGCACCAATGGCAGAAAGCCGGCCATTATCAATGCTAGCGCGGGAAGGTGTACATGCGTGACTGGTCGCACAGCAGTCTCCGAAGCGCTTTGAAGGCGCATGGGGCTCGGGTTCAGGATAACGAACAACGACCATGTGCGCCACCGCACGGACACAGCGTTCGACTACGCGTAAAATTTCCACGGCTATGGCCGTGACTCGCGCGCTGAAGTGGACCCCAGTGTCAAGATAGGCAAATACTGCAATATAATCAGAGGACTAGGGAACACCATACTCGAGGAAGCTGCGCGAGAAGCAGCCAATTCGATTCCCGTGGAGGCAAGGTTGCACGGCCTTGCGCCGCAGGAATCAAGGGAAACGAAAGACCTGATTATCACGCAAGCTCCGCAGGGAATCCGCTCGTGCCCAAGGCCCTCCACCTGCATGGCCGTCCCTTGTGGGAGGCGAGCCCTCTCGGCGACCTGACGGCGGAACGCCTTCGCCCAGAGGCGGGCCTCCCACAGGGGCGTCCCTTGAAACAGCGCCAATCCGACCACATGCGGAGCTTGGGTGATAATCAGGACGAAAGAATTAATGACTAATCCCTCGGTCCCAATGACCCTTTCATAACCAAGGCTATTGGAGTTGCCGCTTCCTGTGGCTCGCGCCCACGGACCGCATCCCTGGCAAAGCGGCTTTACCAGCAGCCGCCTGGCAAACCCAGCGACAGAGGTGGTCGGGATCAGGGGACCAAGGAGCGCTCGCGGATCGCCTCCTTGCGCTCGAGGCACTCCTCGCGGCTGAAACGGCCTTCCTTGAAGTCCTCTTCCAGTTCTCCGGGCGCCTCCTTGTGTTGGTACTCGTAGGCTGTCGCGGCCCCTGCGCCGCTCAAGACCCCGCACCGCCGACGAAGCTGCGGCCCGCCAGCACCAACACCGTCGACAGCGCCCCTACGATGCCCAGCAATTGTGTTCGTTTCATCACGGACACCTCCTCTTTTGATGCGCAGTCCTCGGCGAACCCAAAAATGAGTCCGCATCTGTTGGGCAACGTACAGACTCGACCTTGAGCTTCCACCATTTTAGGAAGCCTGCGTCTACGTGAATTGATGGTTAGAGGCAGAACCCAAAACGAAACAGTCATCGGAGATCAGCTCATGAACAAGAATAAGGTCAAAGGCAGTACGACCGAGGCGAAGGGCAGCGTCAAGGAAGTTGCCGGCAAGGCGACTGGCGACAAAAGCACGGAGTACAAGGGTAAAGCGGAGAAGCATGGCGGCAAGGCGCAAGCCAAGTACGGAGATCTCAAGAGCGACGCCAAGAAGACCACTACATGAGCCACGACGGCAACGAGCAGATGGACTGCAAGGACATTCAAAGGGCAGCCAAGATGCCGCCGATGAATTGCAGGAAAACTCGACGTTGCATGACCTGCAGCCACGTGTCACACAGATAGGAGACAAAGCATGGAACGGTATGCGGAGAGCGACAGAAAACGAGCACAAGAAGTTCTGATTCCGGGAAGCCCGGCGGAGATCGAATCCGAGCAGACGCTGGATACGGGCACGCCACCGATTCGGCCCATTTCCCCTTCCGACCTATGGCAATGGCTCGCCAGGGGCTGGAACGATCTACTGAAGGCGCCACAGGCATTGATCCACGGGCTCGTCGTGTCGGCTGCAGGGCTCCTGATTCTCGTCTTCAGCTGGGGGCAGCCGGTGGTGAGCATGGTCTTCATCTCGGGTTTCCTGCTGATCGGCCCGGCCCTGGCACTGGGTGTGAACGAAATGGCGCGGCGTTTGGAGCAGGGTGAGCCGAAGCCCGGAATCGGGCTTGGCGCGTTCCGCGATCTGGGTGGTTCCTTGTGGATCTACGTCGCGGTGCTGATCATGTTGTTTGCCTTGTGGGCAACGGTCGTTTGGCGCTGGATTGGCGTGATGACACTGGGTGAACTCGGTGCTCCGGCCACGATGGGTGAAGTGCTCAGCGTAATGCTGGCGAGTCCACAGGGCGTGGTGTCCTTGGTCGGCGTGCTTGCCGCAGGGGCCGTTTTCGCCATTGCCGTGTTCGCGATCAGCGTGGTCACGTTGCCGGCGATGCTCGATCGTCAGAAGGGGTTCGTCGACGCCGTGGCCGTCAGCCTCAAGGCATTCAGGGACAATCCTGTTCCACTGCTTGTGTGGGGTCTGCTGATCACCGTGCTCTTTGCGGTGTCGGCCGCCACGGGATTCATCGCTCTCATCGTGATTTTCCCTTGGCTCGGGTTCGCAATGTGGCACGGGTACCGGGGGCTCGTGGTGTCGGGAGATCGTCCGCGAAACGGAAAGGTGCGTGCGACACGCGGCTGACGCCAATCCCGCCCAGCGGCCGAAGGCACAGCAAATTCTGCGTCTACCTGATCCCAGAGTATGGGCGTGACCACTTTTTCCGCATTTCGCCCGTACCTCCAGCGCATCGCAACGGAATGCGTGCGGACGTGGGATGACCTTAAACGGGTCGCATTGTCCGCACAGCATTCCTTGCAGCAGATGCCCGAGAAAATCCCGCGCTGGTTCCGGGGCCCTGCCTGTAGCTACGCCGCAGCCTGACTTTCGATGGCTAGATCAGTGGTGGGTACGCGCGGACCTGCCGAACAGCAGCAGTCCAACGCCGGCCACCGTAGAAGCCGCACCAAGGATCAGGAACCAGGTGGTGGAGTCAGTGAAGCGGCCAGTAACGGCCTCCGTCACCTGATCGCCCACGCTCTGCGAGGACTGATACGCAAAGAAAAGCAGGATCAAACCCACAACGAGTAACACGAGAGCAAGAATTCTACTACTAGTCATTTGAATCTCCTTCTTGTGGATGAGGGATCATTAATTCATTGTTGAAGAGTGGCGCTCTGGAGGTAACGCTAACATTTGCCAGCGTTATCTCCAGCCCTACTCTTTTTCGCCGTGATACACCGCCTCGTCGGCACGTTGATCCGGTTAGACGTTACGATCCGGACCTTCCGCGCTCAGCTTCCCAAGTGATCCGATCACCTGGCGTAGTAAGAGTCGACGGTCGAGTTCCACGTAGGGTCAGCCATATTCGGCCATTCATCCTTGTCGAAGCCCGGTGCCTTCTTCAGCCGCTCGATATCCACGTCGAGCAGGAATCGATGGTTCTCCTTGTCCAGGCTCAAGGCGTTCCAAGGAACAGCGAACAGGCGATCACCCATGCCCAGGAACCCGCCCGATGACAGCACTGCGTAACGTATCTTTCCCTCGGTTAAATCAAGCATCACATCCTGAATCGTGCCGAGCTCTTCATCCTGCATGTTATAGACTTCATCGCCGGTAATGGTGGAGGCACTCAGCAACGTGGCTCCGGCCTGCATGTCTCCGGCGGCGGTGTACTTCGATTGCGTCGTTGAATGATTCATTTCATTTCCTTCTTAGTTGATTTAGTTGCTTTCCTGGAGCTGTCATTGACATCCCCTAATACGGCTCCACCTTTGTCACCATGCTTCTCTTCTTTTTTTGCGCCAGCCGCCTTGCCGGCGCCCTTCGTCTTCCCCTTTTCATCGCGCGCACTACCCTTTACCTGACTCTTGTTCATGATATGTACTCCGGATGATGGGTCTGCTAGGGTTCTGCCTCTTACCATGCATCATGTAGATACAGGATGAGGTTACAAAATAATTTAAGCTCAAGGTCGGGTCTGTGCGGTATGTAACATACGCGAGTGCATTCTTTCGATTCCGGGGAGAGCTCGTTACCAATAACGTAAAAAGGCCGGCAGATCGCTCTGCCGGCCCGGGATGAACCGAAAACCCATCCGATCACACGGTTTACATGCGGCCGATGGTCACAGGATAGTCGTCCTGAAGTGCGGGATGATCATCCGACTGGAAGCCGTCCAGTGTTTCGATCTCGTCCGTCGAAGCACCTTGGGATTGCAACGTATCGTTGGAAAAGACCAGCGAGGATAGCGGGATCGCGACCTGCGTCGTACCGAACCCCAGGAAGCCGCCGGTCTCGGTGACGGCATAGAGCCGGTTGTCCACGTTCACGACCTTTTCGATATCGCCAAGCGGTTCCCCGTGAATATCCACGATGGCGTAGTCGGTGATCCGGCCAACGGTGATCTGCATCTCCCGCGTGGCCCGCGGATTGACGGCGGTATTGGCATCGTCGCGGGTTCGGGCGTGGTCCGCTGCCGGCTGTGCTGCCTGCTCGGATTGCGCGCGAGTCTCGCGTGGTTCCGGCGAAGATTGTCGCTCCGCTGTTTCGCGGGGCTCGCTGGCACCCTGCTGCCGGACCTGGACACTGGTTTCACCCGACTGGCTGATCTCAACCCGCGGCTCGCCCTCGCTGGTCATCTCAACCACCGGCTCGGCCGCTTCGTAACGGACCTGGGGCATCGCTTCGGACACGCTAACCCTCGCTTCCTGCGCATCACCCATGATCACCTGAGCCCTTCCACGCTCGACCCGGACGTCGGCCTCGCCTGTGCGTTGGCTTGCCTCGCTTCCGACGCGCACTTCCGGTTCGGCCTGAGCGACGGTCACCGTCGGTGCGGCCTGGTCGACCGAAACCTCCGGCTGCGGCACCCTCGTCCTGACGGTCGGATCAGGCATTTCGACGAGAATCTGGGGCTGTGGCATGTCGATGGTAATGACCGGCTGCGGCATGTGGACACTTACCTGTGGTGCCGGTTGATTGACCGTGATCTGCGGGCGGCCCGGATCAACCTCGACCTGTGCCTGCGGCTGCCTGATCCGTACCGTTGGATCGGGTTGCGTCACAGTTACCACCGGCTCCGGAACGTCGATTGCCACCATGGTGCTGAGATCGGCGCTGAATGCCTCACCCTGACTGGCGAGCTGCTGCGAGGCTTTCCGTAACGCCTGGCGGGCTTCCTGGGCGTTCTCCTGCTCGAGCGCTTCAAGCGCAAGTTGGACCTGTTCCTGGAACGGACCCGTCACCTGCTCATCGGCGCCGTCCGCCTGCTGGCTGGTCTGCTCGATCCGAGCCAGAACCTGCTCCAGAATCTCACGGGCCTGCGCAATGTTCTCCTGTGCCAGTGCCTCGTCTGCCCGGCGAACCTGCTGCTCGAGTCCACCTGCTTCTGCCGTCACGGGTGTCTCTTGCGCAGTGGGTGTTGCGCGTTCCTGTTGCGCAGCGGGTGCCTGGCCTGCCTGCTGCGGTCTCCTCGCGTCAGCGCCCATATTCCCCGAGCCACGACCGTAGCCGGGACCATAGGCGCCAGGACCGTAGCCAGGAGGGGCGTACTGTTGAGCAACGACTGCCGGGGCCCAGGCAATGCCGGAAAGGAGAACGGCGGTGAGCAGCTTGAGTTTTAGATTGGTGACCCGGGGCGGGGCGGCACGGGTATCCACCCGCGCCTGTTCGAGGGTGCTTTTCGGAATCGCTTGGAATTCCAGCAGTGCGCCTTCATATGGCTTGTTCATTGAGAATACCTCTAGATCAGTTGATTAACCGGAAAAGTGGGGGATCAGAAAGCCGAACCGGGTCAGCTTCCTGGATGTTCTTGGGTTGTGTTTCATGAGTCAGGATTGACCGTGAGACCTGGCGGCAAACTCAACCACGGAAAGCGGAATGAGTTTTTTCTACAGTCTCACCATGAACCGAATGGGTTACATGTCGGTTCGCGAACGGCAACCTGGTATCAGGCCGGTGCGCGACGCGGCAGCCACGACGTCTCTAATACGGCGCCGGGGCCGCGCGATACCATCTCGGGAAGTGGCACCGCGAAGGGTTATGTCACCCGGAGGTGACCTCTTCGTCGCGGCCGCTGTTACCTCGACTCGGTGGTCCGGGCCGGATTGCTTGCCCTGCCCTCGCTCTCATCTGTGCCTCTCGGCAGGGTGTCCCTGCGCTGGTCAGACCCATAACCCGTTTCGAATGGCGAGGCATCAACGATCGACTCACGGATCGGCTTGTCGCCGGTTAACTTGATGTAGTCGTCCGCTTGGAATTCACGACGTGCCTTGAACGCTTCCTCAGTGGTCTTCATCTTCAGCTCGCCATCCATCGACGTCAACTCAGAGAACGACACCAGGGTTTCGCGCGTTCCCATGCCAAGGAATCCGCCCGAGGAAATCACGGCGTGGGCGCTTTGACGGTCAGGTGAGAGCACGACGCCCTTGACCTTGCCAATTCGCTCGCCGGTGCTGTCGACGATATCCATGCCATCCAGATCGTCGAAGGACCGAGAATACAGCGGGTTGTCGCTGACCTGAGCCCCGGTGGCCGTGTCAGCAGGGCGAGACATCGCCCCTCGTTGTGGGACTGCGTCGTTTCCATGTTCCTCCGTGGGATATCCCAACGGTTCTTCCAATTCCGACAGTCCGCCTTCTTGCGTGTCCGGACCCTTGGGTTGGGGCTGGGCGCTGCTTTCGGGCTGTTCGGCCGAGTCTCGGCTCACCCTGCGGTCGGTGGTCGCGTCATCGCGCCATTGTTGCCCGGCCTGGGGGGTGTCGGAAGCTTGTGCGCCGTCGCGGGTCACTTCGCCAGCGGCAATCATGGGGGTCGCGAGCAGCGCAGCAATGGCGCCGGCCAGCAATGTCTTGCGATAGGTTTGTGTCATGTCATGTTCCTCACGCCTTAGGACCGCACACCACTCGCACCCCGATCCGGAGGATCGGCATCGAGCCAGGCCCTTAACGACCTTCAGTGTCACAGGACTCAGACACCATGTATGTGCGTTGGACCACTGAGGAGAAAACAGAAAGCGCTCTCGCGAGCAAGCGGCGAGCAAAAAGATGGATGGGTTGAAGTAAAACCCGGTGTCTTCAAGTACGCCCCTGAGGCCTGCCCCCCTCAGTTCCCGAGCTCCCACCAGACCCACTCCACTTTGCTTCTAGTCACGTGCCCGGATGGGGTTGCCAGTGCCTCGCATCCTGGCGTACAAGGAGGGTCTGGCATACAAAAAGTCAGGGCAGCAGGGCTGCGATTCAGTCGAGAGGCATCGTGATGAATGCGAAGGGGTCAAACGGCGGGCGACTCGCGCTGGTGGAACGATTCTTTGAGGGCACCGGGCCGAGCTACGATTTCATGGTGAATGCCGCGACCCTCGGCATCGACCGGCTGTGGAAACGCCGGCTCGTTGACCTCATCCCCCCGAACCCGGCGCGCGTGCTGGACCTGGCCTGCGGCACCGGGATATCGACGCTGGCCATTGCCAAACGTCATCCCGGGTGCGAGCTGGTCGGTGTCGAGCTCCGGAGCGAGTACCTCGAACTGGCGCGGGCAAAGCTGAGGCGACACGCGCGAGGGAACATCGAGCTGGTACTGGGACGTGCCGAGGATTATCGATCGGAACAACCCTTCGACTGCATTACCTCATCCTACCTGGCCAAGTACGCCGAGCTCCCGCTGCTCTGCCGCAACGCCCACGCGATGCTGAGGCCCAACGGCGTGTTTCTGGCGCACGATTTCACCTATCCGCCGAAGGCGTATCTGGTCAGAATCTGGCGGCTTTATTTCGGCATCCTGCAGCATGCCGGCAGCCGCCTTTTTCCGTCCTGGCGTGAGATCTATTTCGGGCTGCCCGAGCTGATCGAGCAGAGCCCCTGGGTCGATGACCTGCAGCGGGCGCTGGAGCAAGCGGGATTCGTGGATATTCGCCGGGACGATCTGACGCTGTACGGATCGGCGATCGTTTCCGCGCGCAAGCCGGATGCACCCACGGAGGCCCCAATCCGGGATTCAGGGTCCCTCGCCGAGGATCAGGCGCACCATCTCTGACGGCGCAGTCTGCAGCAGCCGGCCAAACGGGCCGTCGGGAAACTGCCGTGCCCGCTCGGACGCGAGCTCCACCCGCGCATGCATGGCCTTGCGCATGCGCGACTGCAATACCGGAAGCGTTTCCAGGAGGAATTCCTCCCGTGCCGCAGGCAAACCCTGGCGCAGACCGGTCTGCGCCAGTGCCGATGCGCCGCAGAAATGCACGATGGCGGGCGCCAGCACGGCCAGCGCAGTCCCCGGGTCGTCGTCACCGACCAGTTCTTCCAGATCGGCCAGATCATCGGCAATCTGATAGGCCTCGCCCAGAAGCACGCCAAACGCATGGGCCAGGTCCGCGATACGCTGCGAGCCACCTGCGCTGATGGCGCCAAGACGCGCCGCCGTCCCAAACAACGCCCCCGTCTTGAGATGGATGATTCTGGGATAAAGCCTTTGGCCGCCGTCCGGATCGGTTAAAAGGGTCAGTTCGACGTCGGCGGGTTCCAGCGGCTCCTGCCATGCGCCGCTGGCCATGGTGGCGATGACCTCGGCAACCGCGAGACCGTCGGCACGGCCGGATTCGGTCATCCGCTGCAGCACGGTCGCGAACATCAGGTCACCGAGCAGTACGGCTTTCCGGGGCCCATACCGGGTCCAGGCGGCGGGCTGCTCGCGCCGTTCGGTATCACAGTCGACAAAGTCGTCGTGTATCAATGACGCAGCCTGAACGCATTCCACCGCAAGGGCGCGCGGCAACGCAGCCTCACGCCGGCCGTTCAACGCATCGTTCACCAGACAGAGGAGACAGCCGCGCAGGCGTTTGCCGTGATCGAGCGCGCCGTGAACGGCGGCGACCTGGGCCTCGCAAAGGTTCGGGAAAAAACGCGGTATCCAGTGCTGAAAGGCGCTGTCCAGCTCGGAGCGCGTGGTGCGCCAATACCCAACGAATGGCGTCTGGCGCATCATCAGGGGGTCACAGGCTCCAGCGCCAGATGAGGAGTGCGGTGCCGAGCAGGATTACGCCGAGGCTGACGGATTTGAGTATCACCTCGTACTGAGCCGCCCGTGCCCGGCCTTCGGCCGTTTGTCCGTCTGCGCTGCGTTTCAGCGCCTTGTAGGGGCGTGAGGCATTGATTTCGACGAGGCTCAGCGCGGCCATGGCTGCGGCAACCAGCACGATGGCGGGCGAAACGGAATTGGTCTGGATCACGTAGCCTGCCAGCACCGGCAGGAAACCCCAGGAGAATGCGAACCAGGCATTCGTGTGAAAACGTCCGCGGAACCATTCCAGGTTGTAGGCCAGGAGAAAGAACCCCTCGAGGACAGCAATCACGCCGAGCAGCGGCGCGTGGCGCACGATGTAATGGAGACCTATCGCATACGCCAGCACCACAGAACCGACCGCGACGGCCCATAGCTGGCGCTTCGAGAAGACCGATCCCCAGGGCTTGACGTCTTTGCTGCCCAGGGCATCCAGTGCATGCGCGCCAATGCCGAGCGCCAGAAAATAGATCACGACGATCGCCGCGACGCGATCCCAGTGGATCGTCTCGGCCAGCATCGACCCGATCACCACAAACGACAGCACCATCCCGGTGTAGGGGAGAAAGAGCAGCCCCACCGCCACGCGAAAGCGCGGTGGCCCGAAGGACGGGACGAACCATTCGCTCAATCGTTGGGGCTCGTTCATCTGCGCGCCATGGTGTCGTTAATCGCATGGAATGGGGTCAGGTCAAATACTCCAACAGCGTTCCCTCGAAGCGTCGGACCACGCGCCTCGGTGTGCAGCGCCGCATTCGGGGAAGGCGGCAGTGTTGAACCGATCAGTGGACCTTGTACCGCAAGCCTACACGGCCTTTACAAAGATCGCATGAACGCCACGAGCGCTTCCTTCTCCTCGTCCTCCAGCGTCAGACGCAGCACCAGGTTGAAGAACTCGACTGTATCCTCCAGCGTCATCAGTCGCTGGTCGTGGAGATACGGCGGAGAGTCCTTGATCCCGCGCAAGGTGAAGGTCTTGATGGGGCCGTTCGCCACATTGAGCTGTTCGTGGATCATCTCGGCCTCATAGAACCGATCGAGGCGCAGGTCGTGCATCTTGTTGTCGAGATAGAACGGTGCCTGGTGGCATTCGGCGCAGCGGCCCTTGCCGAAAAAGACATCCTGTCCCTTTAGCTCCTGCTCGGTCGCCAGTTCGGGATCGAGCATGCCGAACACGTCGAGCTTGGGTGCCGGCGGGAAGTCGAAGATGTTCTGCATCTGGGCCATCATCGCCACCTGCGAGGCACGGTCGGGCAGGTGGACGCCCTTCTTGGCCGCGGTGACCTGGTCACCGTCGAAATAGGCCGTACGCTGCTCGAACTCGGTGAAATCCTCGATCGACCGCAACGAGCGCTTTGAGCCGTGAATCTGCTGATTGAACATCCCGCGCAGGCTGACGGTGTCGAGACGGAATCGCGCATGCTGCGGCCTGGTGTCGGGATTCAGATGGAAGGCGGCATTGGTGTGGCCATTCGTGTGGCAGTCGAGGCAGGTGACGCCCAGACTGGGCTCCTCGACCTTCCGGTCCTCGGTCACGTTGAACTGTTGCTGCGGGAATGGCGTGAGGAGCAGGCGCATCCCTTCAAGCTGCACCGGCGTGAGCTTGCCGCCCAGGAGCTCCCAGAAATTCTTGATCGACAGCACCTGCCCTTCCGAGACGTCACCCAGCTGCGGATGGGTGGTCAGAAAGATCGGTGGCGGAAACTCGGGCATGAGGTGGTCGGGCAGATCGAACGCGATGTCGAAGCGCTCGAGGTCGCGGGCCTCCTTCTCGAGCATCGCCTCGATCTGGTTGTCGGGATACACCTGTCCGCCGGCATCGTGCTTGGGGTGCGGCAGCGGCCGAAAGCCCATCGGGAAGAGATTCTGCTCTTTGATCTCGGCAGGCGACATCTGCGCCAACTGCTGCCACGTCACACCCTCGGGCAACTGGACCCGCACGCCCTGCTGCACCGCTCTGCGGCCGCCCGACATCATGACGTCGGAGGGGTTGTCGCTCAGGTCGTAGCGCTCCTCCAGCAGCGCGCGCTGGCGCTCCATGAAGTCCTCTTTTTCGGCTGTGTCCTCCGCGAGAACATCGTCGAAATCCTCCTCGATGACCACCGGCAGAAAACTGTCCGCAACTCCCACATCTTTGACCTTTGGAGGCTCCCCTTCGGGCCCTTGGCCGAAAAGGCTGCCGGTAAATAGCGCCCCCACGGCCATAGCCGCGACGAGGTATCGGCGGTGAGGAGTAAAAACGTGGCGCTTCGTCATGTAAACCTCCGAGGTGATAGGGTCACTGCAGATCCATTACCAAGTGCCGTTACCTTGCTCACGCCTCCGGACCGAACGGCACTCGCACTCCGATCCGGAGGATCAGCATCAAGCCAGATCCTTGACGATCTCAGTGTCGCAACCGGCAGACATCACGTATGTGCGTTGGACCACTGAGGAGGAAACAAAGCCAGACCCCTCGGATGAAGCGCATTGGCAACGAACCCGGGCAGTACTCCGCGGAGCAACCGGGATAGGGGCAGCATGAGCGCGCGAGGGTCGGAGTCGCGTCTGCCCTTCCAGGATTTTCCGGCGTGTTGTTCAGCAGGTTGCCTGCAATGCGATTCCCGGTATCCTTCATCCGTGGAGAAAGGTTAACAACGCGAGGACATCGCAGGGGAGGACGCCAACGGACCTATCAGCCTGGCGTTCGAGCACATCACCACCCGCGCGGAGATTGAATATGGAGAGGGATGGGAAGGGCAACCGCGCCGCCGCGCTGCTCCAGCGGGCCGAGGATCGCCGCGAGGCGCTGAGCGCCGGTTTCGATATCCACATCACCAAGGCCTTTGGGATCGATGAACTCAGCGGCGTTCTGACTTGAGCTAGGAATCCAATTACGTCTCCCCACCCAGGTACCCCGGAAATGCGTCGAATTCTCTTGATTGCTTGGGTTTCAGTGCTCGCAGCACTGTCGGCGTGGTCCGTAGCATCTGCCCGGGAGGACGAGGGGCCCGGGCTCTTCGTATTCGAGGTGTCGGCGATCAACGAGGGGCTGCCGGCACTCGAAGCGCCGCTGCGGCTCGACACGCCGCGCGCCGCACTGGAGTCCTTTCTCGCGGCAATCGACCAGCTTGAGTACGCCCGCGCCGCGCAGGCGCTCAATCTGGCCGCCATCGAGCCCGAGGAGCAGGCCAGCCGCGGGCCGGATCTCGCCTTGAAACTCGCCTTCCTGCTGCGTCGCCACAACCTGATTAACTGGGCCGATATGCCGGACCAGCCGGACGCCCGCGTATTGCCTAACTTGCAGCAGTCGTTCAGCCCCTACAGCCGGCGATCGGTGGAGCTGGGAAAAGTGGACTTCGACGGGCGCGCCACGCCCATCAGCCTGCAGCGATTCCGCACCGACGATAGCGAGGCGGTGTGGCTGTTCTCGCCCTTTGTGGTGGAACGCATAGATGCCATGTATGCAGACAGCCCGATCGGACTTTTCGAACGCTGGCTGCCCTTGGAAGACCGGGTGCATACGGTCGGGCAGCCCTCTGCCTGGGAATGGCTGGCGGCGGCAATCCTGCTGGCGTTCAGCGTGCTGCTGTGGTTCGGCCTGTATTACCTGACGCGCTCGCTGGCGCAGCGGGTGCCGTCGCGCTGGACGCCGGCGGCACGAAAGATTGCTTTGCCTCTGGTGACCGTAGTCGCGGCGCTCGCGTTCCGCTTCGGCATGGACCATCTGGTTCTGTTGACCGGCCCGGTCGTTTCCCATTTCGACACCGCCGCGGAGGTGGTCGCCCTGATTGCCGGCGCATGGCTGGTGCTGCGGATGGTATCCGCCGTGACGCTGACCCTCAGCCAGCGCTACGTCGTGCCGCTCTCGTCGGAAAACCCGGAGAACCGCCACACCAAGACCACCGTATACGTGGTGCGGCGGCTGGCCGTGGTGGTGGTCGCCCTGCTGACCGTCGGCTACGTCTTGTCGAAGATCGGTTTGTTCGAACACTTCGGCCTGTCCGTTCTGGCGTCGGTAGGCGCCGTGGGTATTCTGGTGGCGATCACCGCACGCCCCCTGCTGGGCAATATGGTCGCCGGACTGCAGATTGCCCTCACCGAGCCGTTGCGCATCGGCGATGTGATCGTCTATGACGACCACTGGGCGACAGTGGAGGACATTAGTTTCGCCCACACGGTCCTGCGAACCCGGATGGACACACGCCTTATCGTTCCGCACGAGCATTTTCTGTCACGGCCGTTCGAGAACTGGTCGAAGGACGGCGAGGCGGTGCGGCGGGTCGTGAAGATCCCGGTCGACTACCGCATCGACGTCGAACAGATCAGGCGCAAGGTCGAGGAGATCGTCGCGGACGACACGCGCTCCACCGGCGAGCCGCCATCGGTCGAGATGGTCGAGGTCAACGGCGAGACAGCCGTTCTCTGGATCTGGATCTCGGGCACCACGTCCTTCACCTCCTGGCATCTCCACAACCATGTCCGGGAGCAGGTGGTGGCGTTCCTCAAGCAGCTGGACGGCGGCGCCTACCTGCCACGCCGGCGGCACATTGTGTTCTCGGAAAGCGAGGACCAAGCTGGGTCCGAGGATATGCCGCCCCGATAGGTCATCATGGTGCCGGCGCTACTGTTAAGCTTTCAGTTCCGTCGGCGCTGGCGCCTAGCGAATGCTGTTCATCTCGCCGCATCCAGTCGTCGCGACCGCCACCAAAACCGAGAGCAATTCGTGACCCGCAAGTCCAGAATCTGGTTAATCCCATTCGCTGCCGCGGCCGGGCTGATCACCGCCGTGTCATTCCTGGCGTTCTTCAACGCCGTGCCCCAGCCGATGCGGGTCGCCGAAGGACTGACCTCGATTCCGGAAATCGGCAGCCGGGAGTTTCGGCACCTGCAGTCCGTCGTGCTCGGTAGCGCGGCAGTGCCCGGGAACCGCATCGAGATCCTCGAGAACGGTGAGGAGATCTATCCGGCCATGCTGGAGGCCATCGGCAATGCCACACGCAGTATCACCTTCGAAACCTACGAGTACTGGGGGGAAGAAATCGGCGGAGCCCTTGCCGAATCGCTGGCCAGTGCCGCGGAGCGCGGAGTGGCCGTTCATGCCACCTTCGATTACCTCGGGTCGGTTGCTGCCAGTGCCGACCTGTTCGACAGGATGAAGGACGCCGGGGTGGAAGTCGTGCGCTGGCGAGAACCCTCGTGGTATCAGCTTTCGCGTTTCAACTACCGGACACACCGAAAGCTTCTGGTTGTCGACGGCGAAATCGGCTTCACCGGGGGAGCCAACGTGGCCGATGCCTGGATGGGCAGCCCCGAAACCGGCGGCTATCGTGACACCCACTACCGTTTCGAGGGGCCGGTGGTGGCCCATCTGCAAAATGCCTTCCTGCAGAACTGGCTGAACGCGCGACAGCAGTTGCTCTATGCGACCGAGTACTTTCCTCTGCTGGAGGACGCCGGCGACCTTGAAATCAAGATCGTCAGCAGCTCGCCGCGCGAAGGCACGCACCGCATCCGGCTGATGATGCTGCTGGCCATCGCCGGTGCCCGCGACAGCATTCGCCTGGCCACGGCGTATTTCTACCCCGACGACATGATCATGGATGCATTGCTGGATGCCCGCGAGCGCGGCGTGAGCGTGGATCTCCTGCTGGCCAGCCCCGAGCATTACAGCACGGCCGTTCGCGAGGCGTCGAAGAACCGCTGGGGCAAGCTGCTGGAAGCCGATGTGCGCATCCACGAATACCAGCCGTCCAAGTTGCACGCCAAGCTCTTTATCGTCGATGACTACTGGGTCGCGATCGGTTCCGCCAACGTCGACAACCGTTCATTCCGGCTCAACGATGAAACCAATGCCATCATCATGGACCATGAGCTGGCGGCCACGCTGATATCGCAGTTCGGGCGCGACCTGGAACAGGCCGAGACCTACGACCTGGAGAGATGGCAGGAGCGACCCTGGACGCGTCGCCTGCTGGGCTGGTTGACCATGACCACTGGCTGGCATATCTGAGTGCCGGAAGGCGTGGGTCGAAACCATTCGCGGTTCCCCGCTCGCACCGCCGATCACGGGCCGCTTCTTCAACTCGTTTGCGGCAACCACTGGCCGTCTTCCAGCCGAAAGACAAGCAGGACCGGTACGAAGCCGGCCATACGGCGCCACTCCGTGATCCAAACCAGGACAACAGCCCTGAGCCGCCGCAGACTGTCGATTCCGCTCGACTACCACGCGACTTCAACGGGCATCCACAGGCGACGTTGAGGTTAAGAGATTCTCCCCAGGGGTCCAGGATTTGCGAGCCTGCTCTTTGATTTCCGCGGCCTCGCTTTGCAGGCCGGCTTCCGCCTTGGTCGCGACTGTCTCGGGCTCGACGGGCGACTTCGCCAGGCCTGGTTCGTCGGGTCCCACAGCCCGTCCACCCTCTATCACGCGTGCAGGAACCCCGTAAGGAACGGTTACTTCGCGGGCTTCGTCCGGCAGCACGATCTCCGAATCCTGGAAGGCACGTTTAACGAGCCGAATGACGGACGACTTAACCTTCACCCAGCTGTGTCGACCGCCATCGAGCCAGAAATAGACCCGCAGGTTTACCGAGGACGTTCCAAGGCCCTCCACGAGCACCAGGGGTTCGGGCTCACTCAAAACGGCCGGATGTTCAGCGAGCACCTTCAAAGCAACTTCCTGGGCAACAGCGATGGAATCCGCATAGCCGATACCCACGATGAAATCCTCGCGGCGATTGGGATTGCTCGTGAAGTTGCGGATCGTGCTTTTGAAGACGGTCGAATTGGGGACTTGCACTTGATTGCCGTCAAGTGTCATGAGAACAGTGGTGCGCGAGGTCAGCCGTTGAACGTAACCCGTGACGCTCGCCACCTCGATCAGATCACCCTCACGAAACGGTTGCTGGAAGCTCAGAAAGAGACTGGCGAGAAAATTCTCAGTGATGTCGCGGAATGCGATGCCCAGCACCAAACCAATCAGGCCTGTGCCGCCCACCACCGTAAGCGCGAGTTGCGTGAGCCCGGCGATACGGAGCACAAGGTATAGGCCGACAAGCATGACAAGGATTCCGCCAGCCCTAGCCAGTACTTCGCGCAAAAGCCGGCTGAGGGATCGACCTAGAAGCCCACGACGCAGTACATGCACCGTTAATCTCGCGAAGACCCAAGAAATAGCGATTACGACCACCACGACCAGGATTAGGGGAAGTGACCCCACGAATCGCCGTGCCAGATCATTCAATACCTGAAAGGTTGGATCGAAATCCCAAACAGTGGTTGGAGCCACTTCCATTTGATTGACGACTACAACGACGCCCTCCGTATTCTTGGCTAAATCTCCGGCCCATTGCTTGGATTCAATGTTTTCCGTCATTCCTTTCAGGAAAACGATCCCGTCCTGGACAGCGACCTCGGGCTCGCCGAACCAGCCTGTCGTTCTGAGAATATCCGCGATTCGTTGCCTGATCTCGTCGTCCTTTGCGACCGGTTGGACTTCGACTTTGCCCGGGAGCTCGGGCTTGCCGTCAAGGGCATTCGCCGGCACCGGCTGATCGCTGGTAACGTCTATCGGTTGGGCGGCAACTGAGCTGAACACAGAAACGGCGCAGCACAGGAACGTGGCGCAGATGAGTCCGGCCCGTCGAAACCAGGCAA
>PXAT01000146.1 GCA_003565775.1 Ectothiorhodospiraceae bacterium
ACAACGATTTACCGTGATTCCGTCGCAAGCGACGGGCATACTGGAGCGGCACTTGAGCAAGCGCTGAATGATCCGCACGCCTGCATTGGAGTCCGTATTGGAAACGCTGAAAATATTCGCACGCCTGCGTTGGCGTCCGCATTTTTCTTGAGGCAAGACGCGCTGTGCAGCGCCGCAATCATTCTGCGTTGCGCCACCGGCCCGGTAGCTCGGCTATCGAACCGGCACCTCGCCCTGCCAGATGATCGAGACCGTTCTCCAGCGCAGATGCGGGAATAAGCCAGCGCTTTCCTGATACCGGGATCCACCAGACCGACGCCGCCGGGAGTAACTGTATGCCGACCATCGCCCTGAACGAGACGCCCTGTTTCTACACCGGTCATGACCTGGACGCGTCCCGCACCCTGATCTGCATCCACGGCGCCGGCAGTGACCAGACCATCTGGCCGTCAAACCTGTCGCAGCTTGCTGATTGCAATCTGTACAGTCTGGATCTTCCCGGTCACGGTCGCTCCGGTGGCGAGGCGATGGACAGGATCGAGGATTACGCCGCCTGGGTCGATGAGTTCGTTTCGGCGATTGAAGCGCGGCGGGTCGTTCTGGTCGGTCACTCCATGGGCGCCGCCATCGCCCTTACTCTCGGTCTCGCCCGCCCGGACTGGCTCGAAGCGATGGTTCTGATCGGCTGCGGTCCCCGACTGCCTGTCTCGCCCGTGCTGCGTCGACTGATGCAGGAAGATCATGGCGAAGCGGTCGAGCAGATGGCCGCCAGTGTCTTCTCTTCCATGGCCAGTCCGGCGCTGGTCACCCGATTCCGCGAACAGGCGCGCGCCGTGGACCCGACGGTCTGGCAGCGGGATTTCGATGCCTGCGACCATTTCGACCTGCGTGACCGACTGGGCGAAATCCCGCAACGGTCGCTGATCCTGAGTGGGGACTGCGACCGCATGACACCATTGCCGGAAGCACAGATGCTGGAAGACGGCATGCGCGACGCACGGCTCGCGGTAATCGCACCGGCCGGGCATATGCTGCCACTGGAGCAGCCCGCTGACATGCTGTCGGCGGTCCAACGCTTTCTTGCCGGCCCGACAGCACATCCCGAACGTCACTGACCCGAACTGAGACGTCACCGCCCGGCGGCTGCAGACAGTCCTGCGTGCTTGCAGAATCGTGCGCATTTGGTACGATCTCGGACTAATTTTACGGAGAGACCCCATGAGTGACAGGCGCCGTCCGCTGTTCATGCTATTGCTCCGCGACCTGGTCGAGGCCTACCAGGCCTTCGAGTCGTACGCGCTGCCGCATATCAAGTCCCAGGGGCTGACACCGGCCCAGTTCGACGTCATCGCGACGCTGGGCAACACCGAAGGACTGACCTTCAAGGAGCTCGGTCGCCGGACGCTGATCTACAAGACCACGCTGACCAGTGTCGTGGACCGACTGGTCGAACGCGGGCTGGTGCGACGTCTGCCGGCCGAGAACGATCGCCGCAGCATCGTGGCAAGACTCACCGATGAAGGTCACGCGCTGTTCGATGAAGTCTTTCCGGCACACAGCGAGCACCTGCGGCGCAGGCTGGAACAGCTCTCGGAAGAGGAGATGCAGGAACTTCGAAAAAGCCTTGTAAAAATTCGCCAGATTTTTGATTAATCAACGTTTAAGGAAAAACTGGTTCATCCGCACGCCTGCGCTGGAGTCCGCATTTTTCCCGGGGCAAGGCGCGCTGCGCAGCGCCGCCAGATGACCGAAACCGGTCTCGGGCGCAGACGCGGGAATAAATCAGCGTCTCCCTCGGGTATCCCGGTGCCGATAATCGAATACTCAGCGCAGATGCTGTCCGTACAGATCGTGCTGATCCACCTGGGTGATAACCACGTCTGCGTAATCGCCGGCCTGCAGACCATCCGCTTCATCCAGATACACCACGCCATCGATCTCCGGCGCATCGGCGAAGCTTCGCGCGACCGCAACGCCCTGTTCGTCGAAACCATCCAGCAAGACCTGCATGGTTTCCCCGACGAAGCGCTGCAGGCGCTCGGCGCTGATCTCCGCCTGCACCTCCATCAGCAGCCGCTTGCGCTCCTCGGCCACCTCGGCCGGCACCCAGTCCTCCAGCGCATTGGCATCGGCACCGTCCACCGGCGAATAGGTGAAACAGCCAACCCGATCCAGCTTCGCCTCGCGCAGAAAGTCCAGCAGCTCCTCGAACTCGGCCTCGGTCTCACCCGGGAAACCGACGATGAAGCTCGAGCGGATGGTGAGATCCGGCGCCATGGCCCGCCAGCTGCGGATGCGCTCCAGCACCTTCTCGCCGTTGGCGGGACGCTTCATGGCCTTCAGCACGCGATGATTGGCGTGCTGCAGCGGGATATCCAGATACGGCAGGATGTGGCCCTCGGCCATCAGCGGAATGGTCTCGTCCACATGCGGGTACGGGTACACGTAGTGCAGCCGCACCCAGATACCCAGATCACCCAGCGCCTTGCACAGATCCGTCATGTTGGTGCGCAGGGTCTCGCCCCGCCATTCGACGGTCT
Source organism: Ectothiorhodospiraceae bacterium (assembly GCA_003565775.1). Classification (GTDB taxonomy): domain Bacteria; phylum Pseudomonadota; class Gammaproteobacteria; order Nitrococcales; family Aquisalimonadaceae; genus Methylonatrum. The sequence continues at coordinate 2,541 of PXAT01000146.1, forward strand.
CGAAGCGGCGATCGACGCCGTAGGCCGAGGTGTCCTGGCTCACCACCAGCAGCTCGCGCACACCGTCGGCGACCAGCCGTTCGGCCTCACGCAGGATCTCCGGCAGCGGCCGGCTGACAAGCTTGCCGCGCAGCTTCGGGATAATGCAGAAACTGCACTTGTGGTTGCAACCTTCTGAAATCTTTAGGTACGCGTAATGCCGCGGCGTCAGTTTCACGCCGGCGGACGGCAGCAGGTCGGTGAACGGGTTATGCGTCGGAGGCGGCAGTTGCGCATGCACCGCCTGCATCACCGCCTCGTAATCATGCGGCCCGGTGATGTTCAGCACGTCCGGATGACGTTCGCGGATCAGATCCTCGGTGGCACCCAGGCAACCCGTGACCACCACCTTGCCGTTCTCGGCCAGCGCCTCGCCGATGGCATCCAGCGATTCCTCGCGCGCCGACTCGATGAAACCGCAGGTATTCACGACCACCAGGTCGGCCTCGTCATAGCCGCCCACGAGTTCGTAACCCTCGCCGCGGAGCTGGGTCAGAATACGTTCGGAATCCACCAGCGCCTTGGGGCAACCCAGGCTGACAAAACCGATACGGTGGGATGATTCAGTGGCGTGTTGCATGACCGGTCCTCGATGCAGGATCGCGTATGCTACTGACCTGCGACCGTATCCACAAACCATTGATTTGGGGTAACACTCTGCCATCACTGGATCTGCTCATCGTCGGCCAGGGCCTGATCGGCAGCCTGCTCGCGCATGCGGCTGCGGATGCCGGCCTCGAATTCACGGTCATCGACGACGGCCACGAGGACGCGGCAAGCCTGGCCGCCGCCGGGCTGATGACGCCATTCACAGGTCGCCGCTTCAGCGCGCCGCAGAACCTCGAAACCCTGCTGGACATCGCAAGGCGCCGCTACGCGACCCTTTCCGAGCGGCTGAATGCCCCGCTCTACCGACCGCAGCCGATGATCCGCGTCTTTACTCTGGACGAGGAGCATCGCCGCCACGCCCGGCAACGGCAGACCGCAGCCGGTGCCCGCCTGCTGGGCCCGATCCAGCCGGCCGGTCACGGCCCGGCCGGCATGCCCGACCCCATGGGCTCCTGCCGGATCGAGGGCGGCGGCCAGGTGGACGTGGCGACCCTGCTGCAGCAAACCCGCGCCTGGCTGATGGCCAGCGGACGACTGCAGCAGGCACGACTGCAACCGGCTGAGCTGACCCTGCTTGCGGAAGGCTGTCAGTGGCAGGAGCACTCGGCGCGCCTGTGCGTGCTGTGCACCGGCCATCAGGCCCGCCACTGGGACGCCTTTCGCGGATTACCCTGGCGTCTCAGTCGAGGTCAGGCCCTGATCCTGAGGCGAGAGACAACGATGCCGCTGGAGGTGGTGCATGCAGGCCGCACACTCGCGCCGCTGGATGAAGGCCGCGCCTGGTTCGGGGCGACCTATGAGCATGATCTTGATAAACGCGGACCGGATCCCGGAGCCCGGGAGACGCTGCTGGATGATTATCAACGCCTGTTCCCGGAGGCACCGGCACCCGAGGTGCTGGACCAGATCGGCGGCATTCGCGCCGGTTCGCGCCACGGCCCACCGTTCGCCGGCCTGACGAGCAACGATCCGGCACTGGGACTGCTGGACGGTTTCGGTTCCCGCGGCACCCTGCTCGGCCCCTGGCATGTGGACCGTTTCGTTGAGCGATTCACGAACAACACGCTGGCAACGCTGAAGCCATGAACAAGCCCCGCCCCCCCCTGGTTACTCTGGCGCAGCAGGCCATTGCCGATGTGCTCGGTGCCGGCGACCACGCCGTGGACGCCACCGCCGGCAACGGCCACGACACCCTGTTCCTGGCTCGCCGGGTGGGTACACACGGTTGCGTCACCGCCTTCGACATCCAGCCCGCCGCACTGGCCGCCACCCGGAACCGGCTTGAGGAGCACGATCTGCTGGCGCCCGTCCGTCTGATCGCCGCCGGGCATGAAGCGATGGCAGAACACGTGACCGGGCCGCCGATCAAGGCCGCGATGTTCAACCTCGGCTATCTGCCCGGTGGCGACAAGACCGTCATCACGCAAGCCGAAACCAGCCTGCGCGGGCTCTCTGCGGCCTGCCGCTTGCTCGCGCCCGGCGGGCGCATCAGTGTTCTGGTCTATATCGGCCATGCCGGTGGCAGCGAAGAATACAATGCGGTCCGCGGATTCCTTGAGGAGCTGGACGCCGACTGGTGCTGGCATCTGGCGAACCCGGAGGGTACGCCGGCATCCGCACCGCAACTGTTGCTGCTGGACCTAGGGAAGCACTGATTTATTCGCACGCCTGCGTTGGAGTCCGCATTTTTTCCGAGGCAAGGCGCGCTGCGTAGCGCCGCAGTCATTCTGCGGTCAAGCAGCGCAACGCAGCAGTCGGGAAAAATGCGGCCCAAC